>JALYXP010000198.1 GCA_030947045.1 Verrucomicrobiota bacterium
AGTCCGCCGGTCTGCGAGGGCGATGATGCCGGCGTGCCTGTGGCGCCGGTGCTCGGTGTGCTCGCGGCTTTAAGCGTGGCGCATCTCCTGAATGACACGATGCAATCCCTCATCCCGGCGATCTATCCGATCCTCAAAGCCGAGCTGAATCTCGACTTCAGCCAGATCGGAATGATCACGCTCGTGAATCAGCTGACCGCGTCGATCCTGCAGCCGTTTGTAGGCTTGTATACTGATAAACATCCCCAGCCGTTTTCTCTCGCGGTCGGGATGGGGTTTACACTCGTGGGGTTAGTGGTGCTGTCGTTCGCCGGAAGTCTTCCACTCGTTCTGTGCGCCGTGGCCTTCGTCGGAGTCGGCTCGTCGGTGTTTCATCCGGAGGCGTCGCGGGTAGCGCATCTCAGCTCCGGTGGTCGGCATGGCTTTGCGCAATCGATCTTTCAGGTGGGCGGTAACGCCGGCAGTTCGCTTGGTCCGCTGCTGGCGGCATTGATCGTCGTCGCGCGTGGCCAGCGTTCGGTGATGTGGTTCTCGCTGCTGGCACTCGCCGGGATGGTAGTGCTGACTGGCGTTGGCCGTTGGTATGGCAGAATCATCTCTGCGAGACGCCGGGCCTCGGCGCACGGAGTTGCGCAGCGAGGGTACGTTTCCCCCGTGCCGGCGCGGCGTGTCTATTTCTCGTTAGGTATCCTGATTACGTTGGTTTTCTCGAAGTATTTCTACCTCGCGAGCATGTCGAGCTACTATACGTTTTTCCTAATCGGGAAGTTTGGCTTGTCGGTCAAAAGCGCGCAACTCCACCTCTTCATCTTCCTTTTCGCAATTGCCGCGGGCACATTCCTGGGCGGACCGATCGGCGACAAGATCGGACGCAAAGCGGTGATTTGGGTGTCGATTCTAGGCGCGGCGCCGTTCGCGATCGCACTGCCTTACGCGAATCTTTTCTGGTGCGGCGTCCTGACGGCGATCATCGGCGTCATCATCGCATCGGCGTTTTCAGCGATCCTCGTTTACGCGCAGGAACTCGTGCCTGGTAAAGTTGGTTTAATGGCAGGGCTGTTCTTCGGCCTTGCCTTCGGACTGGGCGGGATTGGTTCTGCAATCCTCGGCGCACTCGCGGATCGTCACGGTATTCCTTTCGTGTTCCATGTGTGTTCGTATCTGCCGCTCGTCGGATTGCTGACTGCTTTCCTACCCAATCTCGATCGCGCAAAACAGGCACGGACATCGGTGAGCTGATTCCCGCAGTTGCCGTGCGGCCAGCGGCGTCCATCGTAATCAGATATGAGCTGGATGAACCAAGTCGCGAGCGTTTTGCAAAATTACACCCAAGGAGGACAACAGGAAGGCGCCGACGTCGAGTCGCACTTCAATCAAGTGGCTAAGGCCGCTCCGGCCGACGATATGGCGAGTAGTCTTGCGGCGATGTTTCGTTCGGGCCAGACCCCGCCGTTTCCGCAGCAGGTCAGCCAGCTTTTCGGTAACTCGAACGGCAGTCAGCGCGCCAGTTTGCTGAACACGTTGCTCGGCGCCGGAGCCGGTGGCGGCATCCTTTCGCAGATCATGCAGATGGCGGGTGGGGGGACGTCCAGTGTGGGGCAGCCGCAGCAGATTACGCCGGAGGCGGCCGAGCGTGTCTCGCCTGAGATGGTGCAACAAGCGGCCGCGCAAGCTGAGAAACACGACCCGTCGATCATTGATCGCGTCAGCCAGATCTACGCGCAGCATCCGGCGCTGATCAACACGCTCGGCACGATGGCGATGAGTATGGCGATGTCGCAGCTGGCGAATCGTCGCCGGTAACGCTCACCGCGCCGGCTAACGAACGATTATTTCGCCCGCGAGACCGAGACGGTCCGCATCGCGTTGCAATGCCGCGATGACGCCACCGATTAGCTCTTCAAGCGGCATCTCAAGCCCAGCGGCGCCCGCGATGATATCATCGCGATTCACGGCGCGAGCGAACGCTTTGTCCTTCATCTTTTTGCGCACACTCGCGATGTCGACTTCGCGCACGCTCTTCGATGGACGCACGCGCGCGACCGCCATCACGAAACCGCTTAGCTCATCGACTGCATAGAGCATGCGCTCCATCGTCGTCTCGCGCGGGACCCCGGAGTAGTCCGCGTGCGACAAGATCGCGCGGCAGATGTCTTCATCCCAACCGTGCTCCCGCAGCCACGCGACGCCGACCGATGGATGACCATCAGTCGCGCTTTGTTCCGCATTCGGGTGCCGCTCGTAATCCATGTCATGCAGCAAGCCGGCAGCTTCCCATCGATCTGTGTCTTCGCCACGTAAGCTCGCGAAGTGACGCATCGAATCCGCGACAGCGTAACAATGACGCCGCAGGCTTTCGGATTGCACCCACTCGTGCAAGATCGCTTCAGCGTGTTCGACGAGCACGGGAATGGTGTTCGCTAAGCAGGCGTGATCCTAGGCCGCATCGCGAACGGCAAGATCGTAGCGGCGCCGAATGCTGGAGCCGAGCACGCGAATATCCGCGCCATAGACGTGCAGCGACACCGCCACTCCGTTGCCGCCATTCGCCACCTGATGGATGTCGCCGGGCGGCAAGAGGGTCGCCACCGAGCATGCAGGATTAATGCAGCGGCCGATCTCTATGAGATGCGGAACGTCCTCATTGTCGCGCAATTCATAGACGGTCTCGTGCTCATCGCCGAGGTGGACGCCGACGACGCACCAGGAGACGTGATCATGCACCGCGGTGCATTGACCGGGCAACCAGACGAGCGCGACGATCGAGAAACTTCCATCTGGCTCCACGTGGAGGATGTGCTGGCAGTATTTCGTTTCGTCCGGAGCGAGTTGATCCGCCGCGAGGAAGTCCTCACGACCCAGACACGGCTGTAAAAGCGCCGCTACCGCCGG
>JALYXP010000199.1 GCA_030947045.1 Verrucomicrobiota bacterium
AAGGATAATTACCGTCGTTACCGCATTCGCACGGTGGAAGGGCAGGACGATTTCGCGAGCATGGCGGAGGTGGTTAGGCGCAGGTACTCGCGGGTGCTGCTGCAAGCGCGGGATGCGAATCCTGAAATCGCGGAGTTTTCGCAGGAGAATCCAGAAGAAACGCTCGCGCGACTCCGAAGTCATCTTGAGCGGAGCGAAGCGGAGTCGAAAGACCCCGTGGCGGAATCAACGGAAATGCCACGGGGTTCCTCCACTTCGCTTCGCTCCGGTCGGAATGACCTCGTGGTGGTGCGCCTCCCGGATCTGATCATCGTCGACGGCGGCAAGGGGCAGCTATCGTCCGCCTGCAAGGAGCTGCAGCGGCTCGGCTTGCACGAACTGCCGATTATCGGGCTCGCGAAAGAGTATGAGGAAATCTACCGGCCGGGCCGTTCGTTGCCCTTGCAGTTGCCGATCGATTCTGGGGCGTTGCGTTTATTGCAGCGGATTCGCGACGAGGCCCACCGTTTTGCGAACACCTACCATCAGTTGCTGATGAAGAAACGCATTGGCGAGAGCATTCTTGATGATTGCCCGGGCGTGAGTCAGAATCGCAAGAGCTTGCTGCTGCGGAAATTTGGTTCGGTCAGCCGGCTGCGGAAGGCGAGCGTCGAGCAGATCGCATCGACGGAGGGAATCGGGCCGAAACTCGCGGAAGATGTGCACCGATTTCTGCTGCGGCATTGAGCGGTGCGCGCCACGGTTGGTCGTCGAAGCACAGTCATTCCGAGCGTAGCGGAGCGAAGTCGAGGAACCCCGTGGCGGGAGCGTTGGAACGATGCAACGGGGTCCCTCGACGTCGCTCGGGATGACAGTGTTGGACGACGTCGATTTACGAATCGCGACACGCTGCTATCTGTTTAGGCCCTCGTGAATCGCTCTCTGCTGGTCTGGCCATTTTTGTTGTGCACTGCTGCGGTTTTCGCTGCGGATCCGACGCCGACTCCGTCGCCCGCGCCGCTGGAGGAGAGGATCGTGCCGACGTACGAAACGCAGAAGCTGGCACGCGCTTACGTGCTCGATATTCCGGCGCCACGCGGGCAGATCATCGATCGAAATGGCGCGCCGCTCGCGCAGAACAAGCTCAGCAACAATCTCGCGATCACTTTTCCGACGCCGCTGGAATTTTCGGATCAGCAGGCGATCTCGTTCGCGCGTGAGAAGATCGCGGCGGCCGAGAAGTTGCTCGGGCGACCGTTGAAAATCGCGGACGATCTGATCGTCCGTCACTATCACAATCGCGGTATTCTTCCGTTTGAGATCGCGCAGAATCTCTCGGAAGAACAGAGCGACAAGCTGAAGGGCCGCCTGCCCGCCGCGATGATGCTGCGACCGATTTACGTCCGCACTTATCCGAACGGCCGCGTCGCTGGCCACATCATCGGCTACAGCGGCAAGACCGGACGAAATCCTGACGGAATCATCGATAATCACGAGGTGCTTTGGCCGGAGACGGAAGGTCGCGACGGGCTGGAGCAGACCTTCAACGCGATGCTCACCGGGCAGCATGGCGAATACAAAATTACGTTCGATAAGGACGGTCAGAAGACATCCGAGCGGATCGTCAATCCGCCGGTGCCTGGAAACACCGTCGTCACGACGATCGATCTGCGTCTGCAGGAGATGGCCGAGAAAGCATTGGAAGCGAAAGCGAAACGCGGCGCGATCGTGATCATCGATCCGAACAACGGCGACATTCTCGCGATGGCGTCGTGGCCGACGTACAACCCGAACGCGTTCATCCCGAGCATCTCGGCGGAGAAGTTCAAGGAGCTGCAGGACGATCCGAATATCCCGCTGCTCCCGCGTGCATTCCGTTCGTCTTATCCACCGGGCTCCGTGTTTAAGGTGCCGGTGGGGATCGCCGCGCTCGAGACAGGCGGAATCAGTGCAGACGATGAGTTCGAGTGCGTGCCGGCGTTACAGGTGGGGAACGTGACGTTTCACAACTGGAAGAAGACCGACCGCGGCTCGCTGAACTTTGTGCAGGCGCTGACGGAATCGTGCGACACGTGGTTTTACCAGGTCGGCATCAAGATCGGTGCGGACCCGATTATCTCGTGGGCGCAGAAGATGGGCTTTGGCGCGAAATGCGGGATTCCGTTGCGCGGCGAAGTGGAAGGGCGCGTCCCTACGGACGAGTACATGCGCGCGACTCATGGCCGCA
>JALYXP010000224.1 GCA_030947045.1 Verrucomicrobiota bacterium
CGTCCGCAGTGAGGCCTAGAAAACAACCCACCACGGTGTTGCCGCCATTGGTTTGCAGTCTGATCGCGTTGCCCGGATTGAATGATGCATTGGTAAAGCGGTTAATCACCAAGCCTCGGACGGTGGAATTTCCGGCTGTAATGATGAGAGCGGCGCCGGTCCCGCCGTTGTTGCCGTTCAGCTCAATGAGGTGGACCGAATTATCTCCGACCGCGAGTGTGTTTGCGCTGGCGCCCGGTTGCGTAAAGCCATCGATCACCACCGCATCCGTGATCGACGGCAAGACCGTCGCCGGGACAATCGACCGCACGCCTGATCCCGGAATGTTGAACGCGATTACGTCAGGGCCTGGGCGGGCGTTCGCATCGAGGATTGCCTGGCGGAAGGAGCCGCTCCCACTGTCGGCGGTCGTGGTAACAGTATACGTGTCGGCCCTGCTGGCCGCAGTAAAGATGAACGCGAGAAGCCCGACCAGCGCCAGAGTTTTCATAGCGACAGGATGAGCCGGTTCGCCAGGAAGACGAGCTAATTTCGCGCAGCGTCACGGGACTTGCAGACCATCAGCGTCCGCTGGTAGGGACACTGGCGCTGCCATGTCCTCGGACGACATCGAAGCGGGTCGCCCCTCCCGCACGCGAACAAGGAGGCGGCAGCGGCCACGTCCCTACGCGGTTTCGCTGGCGCCCGGACGGAGGAATCGCTGATAGACGAAGGACGCGACGATCAGGATCACGGCCACACCCAGGAACGCGCCGATGCGATAGAGCTGACTCAGGTTTCCGAGGTCGTGCAGGAATAACTTGAGCAGGGTTAGGATCAACAGCGCAAGCCCCGCATAGCGCACCGCCTTGGCGTTTCCACGCATGCCGGCGAGCAACAATCCGAAGGCGAACAATGCCCACGCGATCGAGTAGGTCATGTCGCGTGCGAAGTTACCGCTGAATGAAAAAGTAAGGGTAGGACCAACCGAGAAGTAATCGGCGATCTCGATGTTCAGGAGCAGAAACGCGGTCGTGACGCCGAGCCCGTAAAGCAAGCGCGACGCAGCAAGCCACCATGCGTGTGTCTGGATCGCGCGCAGACGCCGGCCGCCGACGAGCAGACACACCGCCGTGATGCCGTAAGCATAGAGATACCAGTTCCAGATCGGAACGCCGGTGCGCGGATGGTATTCCAGAACTGCGGGATTGAAGGCCAGCCGCACAAACGCAGCGCAAAGGACGATGATGGCCGTAATCGGGAGACGCGCGTTCGGCATCAGCCGATACAACATCAGCAAGGCAACACCTTCGATCGCCCAGCCGACGGTGATCCATTCGCCGCGGAATTGCACCGGAAAGACGAGACTGATGAAGACAAGCGCCGCGCCCGCCTGGCTCGCCATCCGTCCGTCGGAGGAATGAAGCGGAACGTCGCGGTGTCGCATCAGGAACCAAACGCCGGCGGCAAAAGGCAGTGCGAACGCCAGCGGCAACAGGCCGATCGCGTGCGTCGGATAAGCAGCCGCGACGACGCGATAGACAAGCCAGAACTGTAGCACTCCGGCTACGGAGGAGATCGTCCATGGCCATTTCGCCATTAGCCCGGCGAAGTATGGATAAGCGACGAAAAGAGCGAAGATGGCGACGAACCAGAGCAATGGCGCGAAGGCAGCAGCCGAGTTGAAATGTTCCTCGAGCCACGCCTCCTCGACGGCCCACGCGAGCGCCAGCGCGACCGCCGTGAGCCACTCGCGCGGCATGCCACTGCGGGCGAATTGGCGAGCGATCGCGAGCGCGATGACACCCGCTGCGCAGAGGAAGATGTACGGAAAAATGAACCCGGCCGAGTGGATCTGCGAGTCCCCCGAATAGACGAACGAGAACGCTGCGAGGATGGCAGCGCTCAGCGTGAATCCGGCGGCTAGCGGGCTCCAGTTCTCGGAAGGATCGAGCCGCTGCCGCGCGAAACAGATGAGCAGGAACTCAAGGCCGAAGAAGAGAAACACGAAACGCGCAGCGCTCGCAGTCCCTGGAGTGTAGAACTCCGCAAGCCAGGCAAACTCGGTCGCTACGGTGCCGAGGGCGGCGAGGAGCACGAGTGAGTTCCACCGTTTCCGGATCGCGACTGCGGCGACGCCGAGATTCAAAAGCGCGGCGTAGCCGAACAGTTGCAGCGGCCGGTTTGCGCCGGTCCAAAGTAGCGTGGGCGTGAAGAAACCGCCGAGCATGCCGAGGACCACGATGACTTGGGCATTGAGTCGGAGCGCGAGGAGAAATGCCGCCAGCGAAACAGCCGACATGAGGACGAATGCGATCCAGAGCGGCAGCAGATTGTAG
>JALYXP010000228.1 GCA_030947045.1 Verrucomicrobiota bacterium
CGCTGGTCGTTGCAGCGCCAGCAATCGCTTGCTCCAGAGCTGGCGTCGGATGCCACAGGCAACCAAGCGGACGCACCCGCCCTTTCCCACTGCCGCATAAAATTGAAGCCATTTGCGCCGTATACGCGTCGCTCGTCGCGCCAAAGACACGCGTTCGTGCGCCCGCAAGCAGTGCGGCCGTCTGCGCCTCATTCCCGAGCGTGCTCGCGATCAAAGACATCGACTGGCAGGCCAGGAGCCAAATAACGCCGAATTCCCGAATGACACTCAGCGCGGCTCCCTCACTGCTCGTTCCTTGCTTGGGGCGACTGAGGAGCAGGTGAGCTTCATCCTGGATCACGAGCACTCCGCGCCGGCTAAGCGGCTGGCTGCGATGCAGTGCGCGGTAACGGCCGACCAGCAGTCGGCTCAGCGCGACCTTGACGGCGAGCAGCGCCGTGAGAGTCGAACCTCCGCTTTCCGCGATCGGCAGATCGAGGATGAGAATCCTTCCTTCGTGAATGATCTCTTCAAGCGTCACCTCGTTCGATGAAGGGGCGAAGAGCTGTGGGCAAACGGATACCCGGCGATCAACAACACTTTTCTGACGGGCGGCCTCGCAGCCAATGGCCTTCAGCTGTATACGACCGCGAGAGATTCTACGGGCAGCTATGTTCTTGTGACAGTAGCTTTTGCCAGCGCAGTGACGAACGTTTCCTTCCAACTTTGGGATGTCGACGCTTCTGCGGGGCAATTTGTAGATCAGGTCTCACAAATTAAAGCAATTAGCGACTTGGGCGTCACTCAGGGCGCGTCGTCGATTAGCAGCGCAGTCGCGGGCTTCAACACGATTTCCGGCTCTGGTCTCTCCGCTGTTATTACCGGGACAGCGAATGCCGGCAACGCTACTAACCAAGGAACAATTAATGTTTCTTTCTCCGGTCCCATCACGCAGTTCTCATTCATATGGAGAAACACAGATGCTGCCTTGGGTGCGCAGGCAATCGCTCTGGGAGAAATCAGTTATAGCGTTGTACCCGAGATGAACGCTACTTGGGGGCTTCTTGGCTTGCTCGGCGTGGCTGCCACCCATAGATGGTTGTCAAGAAAAAGACGTTCGCCGATCGCTAGAAGCGATCGTTGATCTTTACTGCCGAGCCTCATTTGAAGGCGTAAGGGCCTTTGCAATGGGAAAGCTTGCGCTGTCTCGGTTCAGCGTCGGACTACGCGTGCTCGGCAATGAGAGTTACATCTGCGTCGGCATGAATATATAAGAGTCTCGCTGACTACGAAAAGCGATCAGCATCGACGTTGATGATTTACGAGCCGTTCGATACCGCTGCTTACTGGTCATCTGCTCCGTGCCAAAGTATTGCAATGGATTGAAAAGCAGTGGCGTATGTGACTGACACGTAGGAACTCACGCAAGCTCAAGATTCGCGGACATCGGCAAACGCAAGCAGCCCTTCGCTTGCAGCCCGCAGACAATGGACTGGGGTGCGACAGATCTCTATAGCGCCCGTTGCTTTGGCAGCTTATATGTTGATTAGAGCCTATCAGGATCGACATGCATTGGATAGCCATGCTGTGATTGTGCCAAGGAGCGACAGCCATCTTGAGATTCCCTTTGACGATATTAGGAGCAGCGGTTGTTTTAGCGTCATCGCAGCTACGCACGGCGGACGCTATCATTCTCTTCCGCACAGGCGATCCGACCGCGAACACCGCCGCGCCAACTGGGGCGCTGGCGAACAGTGGTTGGCAATTTGAAGGGACCTTCGGCGATTATCTCGGTACCCCGATTGCGCCCCATTTTTTCATCACGGCCCAGCATATCGGCGGTGCAGCAAAGTTCCTCTTTCGGGGCATCAGCTACACGCCCATCCGGTCCTACGACGATCCAGCGAGTGATCTTCGGCTCTGGGAAGTATCGGAGACCTTTCCGGTATATGCGCCCCTTTATTCCAGCAGCCGCGAGGTCGGTGGCCACATAGTGGTTTTCGGTCGCGGAACTCAACGTGGCGCCGCTCGCGTAGTCAATGGACATCTGGTTGGCTGGACCTTCGGCGCAAGTGATACGGTGGAGCGTTGGGGAGAAAATCAAGTAGCCCAGATCGTGATACGCGATGGGCAGGAAACGCTTTACGCGTTGTTCGACGAGACTGGTTTGCCTAACGAGTGCCACCTTTCCGGCGGTGACTCCTCGGGTGGCGTTTTTATTGACGATGGCGGCATTTGGAAACTTGCTGGGCTGAATTACGACGTGGACAGCTTTTCGTCCGGGTCCGATGCAGGCGGCCCGTTTAACGCGGCGATGTTCGACGAACGCGGTTCCTATACCGCAACGGGGTCGCTTGTGACCGGCGGCGCCGCTGTTCCGTCCGGCTTCTATGCGTCGCGTATTTCGTCGCGGCTGGGCTGGATTACGAGCATCATTTCACCGCGATTTGCGAATATCTCAGCGCGCGTTTCGGTAAAAACTGGGGACGCCGTGTCGATTGGCGGTTTCATCATCCGCGGCGGCGCGGGCGCAACTAAGCGTGTGCTGATCCGGGGGCTCGGACCCTCACTCGAAGCGAACGGCCTTCCTGTAGCCGGACGTCTGGGAAATCCGCTGTTGGAGTTGCATGCAGCTGATGGAAATACGATCGCGACCAATGACGATTGGCGTGCCGACCCGGGCGCGGCCGCTCTCCAGGGCACCGGCCTCGCTCCTGCTGACGACAAGGAGGCGGCATTGCTGATGACGTTAGCCACCGGCAATTACACCGCTGTTCTACGTGGTGTTAATGGGGAAAGCGGGACCGGTTTAATCGAAGTGTACGATCTCGATGAAGGGGCGACCGACGTTCGACTGGTAAACCTTTCGGCGCGCGCGCGGGTTGACGGGGGCGATGAGCTACTGATCGGAGGTATGATCGTGCATACGGGCACACATCGTGTTCTACTGCGTGCATTGGGGCCCGAGCTCGGTGGACGCGGCGTTGATGGTTCTTTAACCGATCCCGCCCTTGAGCTGCATGATGCGAACGGTGCGCTGCTGGTGGCGAACGATAATTGGCGTGACTCGATGAATAGTATTGAAATTACGGCCACCGGGCTCGCACCCACTGATGGGCGAGAAGCAGCAATTCTCATCACTCCGAACATTGGCGCTTACACCGCGATTGTTCGGGGCGCCGGAAACGCCACTGGCATCGCGCTGCTCGAAGCGTACTTGCTATAGCGTTTGTGTCCTAGCCGAAGGTAAACATCAGCGCCGCTGCCTATGAGGGTTTGTACCTGGCAAGGAAAAGTATCGATAGCAACGACCCCTTGCAGGCTCGAGACTTACCTTGGTTCTTAGTGCATCGCAAAGCAAAGACTGTTCGCCGCGCCGCTTTCCCTGTCGTAATCCACTCAGATCTGCCGCTCGACAGCTAGCGCCGAGAAGAATGTGGGGGGTGCTGCGAGGTCGTATATTTCCCAAGTCACGCCGAGACTCGCGACGGTAAAAGCGGCTAATGCATGCGCTGAACCGATCGGCAATTCCACTTCCGCCATGCTCTGAGAGACTCCGCGGCCGTTCGCCTTGAGCAGAGCTTCCTTCCGAGTCCACGCGCGTAGGAACGCAGAGCGACGTGCCTGCGCTTCCGGCAGTTCGCGCCAAGCTTTGAGCTCACCGGCGGATAAGACGCCCGCTGCAAGAGCGAGCAGATTCTCGTCGTCTTCAGGGAGCTGTCCAGCGTCTTCGAGATCAACGCCAACCTCCGCTTCTGTTGCAACTGCGAAAATTGCCAAATCGGACGAATGCGAGATGCTAAAGTTCAGCGGCGGGTCGCTCTCCGTAACGTGCACTCGTGGCTTGCCATATTCGCCGTAAGTGAACGCAATATCGCGCGGCAGGTTGTTCAACAATGTTCCGAGCAACCTGCGTAATAAACCGCGAGTAGCTACGAACCTATGACGGTCACGCGGGTAGCGGAAGCGAGCGGCACGGCCCAATTCATCCGGAGGCAGGTGCGCTTCCAATTCGCGGAGTTCATCGCCTACTACCTCCCGAAGTTCTGCCGTCCAGAGCCGTACATTGGCTGTGGGCGACGGGGGAACTTCGCGCAGACGCGGATGCATCAGGACCGGACTTAGTCGCGCGTGTTCTTCGATTGAAGAATGCTCTCGATGCGCCCAGCCAGCGTTTCGACATGGTCCGTGATGCATTCCAGATGCGTTCCAGGGAGGGTGTAGACCATGTTTTCGGACGCTAGCCGCTGCCATCCCGTTGCCGCGTTCTCTTTTTGATTTGCGACATCCTCCGACAGCAGCAGCGAAATGGCGCCGGAATACGGTTGCCGCCGATAACCGGCCGCGGCCCACTGGAAGAACGACGGAATGTCTCGCTCGAATGACGGTTGATTCCCCTTGGGCGATTCGGCGCCTCGGATTTTCGGTTGCTGACTAAGTCGCTTTCGGAACGCAAGCAGCCGGCGTGGAACGGCGCTGATTTCCGTCCGCGCCGTGCTGATTACACCCTGTGCGAGACGCGCGTGCCAGATCGCGTAACGTCCAAAGTGATGAACCTTCCGATCATCTGTCCAGCCTAAGAC
>JALYXP010000236.1 GCA_030947045.1 Verrucomicrobiota bacterium
CCTGCTCCTGCTTCAGCCCGGCCTGCGAGATGAGGTCGTAGAGCTGCACGCCGAGCATGATCTTGCGATCCGTGCTGAGCTGCGCCCCGAGCTTCTGCGCCATCGCGCCGAGGTCTTGTTGCTCGTAGAGCGCCTGCCGAAAAAGCTGCCGCAGCTCCGAGTAGACCGCCTCGGGATAGTCGTAACGCAGGAAGCCTAACGAGCTGTCGATTTCCTCTTCAAGCAGCACGCCGTCCGCTTTCGAAAAGCTCGCCAGCACCTGAATGAGCAGCGGCAACAAATTTGGCGCCTCCGCCACGCTCCGCGGCTTTCGCAAGGCGCGACGCATCCAGCGCCGGCTCTTCCGCTGCATGCGGTAGGCAAACGGCGTCACGCGCTGGACAGCGCGATCGATCCGGTCGGCAAAGCTTGGAGGAGGTGCGGTATCGGCCATCGGGAAGTGGAGTGGAGATTACTTCTTCCCATGCGCTCGTGCAATTTGCAGGCCGGTCGCGAGATGTGACGGCCCGCCGCCTGCTTCTTTTGCAATGCCCTCCTCCCGGTGTTAGCCTTCCGCGCTGCCCGAAAGGCGGCATTTTTCAGCTATGGCCCAATCAGATCGTAACTCCAAAAAGGAGAACAAATCGGGCGGCTCCGACCCGAGCTTCAACTGGCGCGGCGTCGTCCTCATCGCCATCGCCTTTGCCCTCATCGGACTTGCCGTTCTTTTCCGCGGCGGCGCTTACGTCAACGTCGAAGACGTTCCCTACAATCGCTTCCTCGAGCTGCTCGATAACAAGCAGATCGCGAACGACAAACAATTCCCGCTTCAGCTCGTGGTTGAAGAAGGTATCCCGACGCAAACCCTGCGCGGCTACTACACGAAGCAGAGCGCCGGCGGACCGCCTACGCAGACGCCGTTTCGCACGACGATTTACCTCAACTACAACACGAACCTGCAGGACAAGCTCGCGGAGGCTGGAATTCAGCCAGCGATCAAACGCGAGTCGAATGTCCTCGCGCAGACGCTGGTCGGCTTTGTGCCGATCGCTGTCTTCCTCGTGATCCTCTACTTGCTCTTCCGCCAGCAAATCCGCATGGCCGGAAAGGGCGCGCTGAACTTCGGCAAATCGAAGGCGCGCATGCTCGCGCGGGATAAAAACAAGATCACATTCAAGGACGTAGCCGGCGTCGAAGAAGCGAAGGACGAAGTCACGGAGCTCGTCGAGTTCCTGCGTGATCCGAAGAAGTTCCAGAAACTCGGCGGCCGCATTCCGAAAGGCGTACTGCTCGTTGGACCTCCGGGAACCGGTAAGACCTTGCTCGCTCGCGCCATCGCCGGCGAAGCGGATGTGCCGTTCTTCTCGATCAGCGGTTCGGATTTTGTCGAGATGTTCGTTGGCGTCGGCGCCAGCCGCGTGCGCGACATGTTTGAGCAAGGCAAGAAGTCCGCGCCGTGCATCATCTTCATTGACGAAATTGACGCGGTCGGTCGCCACCGCGGACATGGCGTCGGCGGCGGACACGACGAACGTGAGCAGACGCTGAATGCGTTGCTCGTGGAGATGGACGGCTTCGACACGCAGGAAGGCGTGATCATCATCGCGGCGACAAACCGCCCTGATGTGCTCGATCCCGCGTTGCTGCGCCCGGGTCGTTTCGATCGCCAGATCACCGTCAACTTGCCGGACGTGAAAGGCCGCGAAGAAATCCTCCGCGTCCATTCCAAAAAAGTGAAGCTAGCGGAAGGCGTCGATCTGCAGGTCGTCGCGCGCGGCACGCCCGGCTACTCAGGCGCTGAGCTCGCGAACGTAATCAACGAAGCCGCTCTGCTCGCCGCACGCCGCGGCTTAAAAGGCATCACGCTCAAAGAACTCGAAGAAGCGCGCGATAAAGTCCGCTGGGGCAAAGAGCGCCGCAGTCTCGCCTTGAGCGAGAAAGAGAAGACCAACACCGCGTTCCACGAAGCCGGTCACGCGTTGCTCCTCGAGCTTCTCGAGCACACTGAGCCGCTCCACAAAGTGACGATCATCCCGCGCGGTCCTTCGTTAGGCAGCACGATGTGGTTGCCGGAAGAAGACAAGTACACCAATCGCAAGAACGAGCTCGTTGACGGCCTGATCGTCAGCATGGGCGGCCGGGTCGCGGAAGAGATTGTCTTCGGAGACGTGACGAACGGCGCCCGCGGCGACATCAAGATGGCGACCAGCACTGCGCGCCGCATGGTTTGCGAGTGGGGTATGAGCGAGAAGATGGGCATGGTCGAATACGGCGAGCATGAAGAGTACGTGTTCCTCGGCCGTGACATCTCGCGCTCGCGTGACTACAGCGAAGCGACGGCGGAAGAAATCGATCGCGAAGTCCGCAAGCTGATCGACGACGCTTACGCCAAGGCAATGGAATTGCTGAACGCCAACCGCGAGAAGCTCGACTTCATCGCCCGAGCGTTGCTCGAGTTCGAAACGCTCGACGGCGCGCAGATCCGCGACATCATTGAACACGGC
>JALYXP010000239.1 GCA_030947045.1 Verrucomicrobiota bacterium
TCGCCTGTCTGGGACACGGCGATTAACATGATCGCTCTCGGAGAATCTGGGGTGCCCGCTGATCACCCGTCGCTGCAGAAGGCGGCGGCGTGGCTGGCAGATAAAGAAGTGCGAGTGCGCGGGGATTGGACCGTCAATAACCCCGGTGTGGAAGCAAGCGGCTGGGCGTTCGAATACAACAACGTCTACTACCCTGACACTGACGACACCGCGATGGTGCTGATGGGTCTCCGCCTCGCGAAACCGAAGGATGCTGCCGGAGTCGATGAGCTCTTTAAACGCGCGCTCGATTGGCAGCTGAGCTTCCAATGTCGCGATGGCGGATGGGCGGCCTTCGATAAGGAAGTGACGCAGCACTGGCTCGAAGACATGCCGTTTGCGGATCACAACGCGATTCTCGACCCGACGTGCAGCGACCTGACGGCGCGCACGCTTGAGCTCTTTGGCTACATCGGTTTCGACACAAAGCAGAAGTGTGTTCGCCGCGCGATCCAATACCTCATCGATACGCAAGACGACGACGGCTCGTGGTACGGACGTTGGGGCGTAAACTACATCTACGGCACATGGCAGGTCTTGCGCGGTCTCCGCGCGATCAAGGAAGACATGCGACAGGATTGGATCCTGCGGGGACGCGATTGGCTGGAGAGTTGCCAAAACGGGGATGGTGGCTGGGGCGAAACATGCGCCTCTTATGACGATCCGACGTTGAAGGGCAAAGGCGACAGCACGGCATCACAGACGGCTTGGGCGTTAATGGGAATCTGCGCTTGCGGCGAACTCGATCGCCCCAGCGTGCAGCGCGGACTTCGTTACCTGCTCAGCACGCAACGGAGTGATGGCGCGTGGGACGAGCCAGAGATCACCGGCACTGGTTTCCCGAAGGTGTTTTACCTCAAATACGACATGTATCGGCAGAACTTCCCGCTGCTTGCATTGGCGACGTACGCAAATTACCGCAGCGGCCTCGGCCATTATCCGAGCTATTTCGGCTGCTCTTCATCCTGAGCGGAGCGCAGCGGAGTCGAAGGACCCCGTAGTCCTACGAGCTACACCGCCTCTGGGCTCTTCGGCCCGCGTAATGCCACGGGGTCCCTCGACTTCGCTCGGGATGACGGAGCTGATCATCGCTTAGCACGCGCTGCATTGACGTGCCGAGTTTCGCGCCGAAGTGTTAACCATTATGGCTTACGAACTCCCAAAACTCCCTTACGCCAACGATGCGCTTGAACCGCATATCGACGCGCGCACGATGGAAATCCATCACACGAAGCATCACCAGGCCTACATCACGAACCTAAACAACGCGTTGAAGGATCATCCGGAGCTGGCGAATAAGTCCGTTGAGGATCTGATCCGCGACCTCAGTGCCGTGCCGGAGAACATCCGCACTGTCGTGCGTAACAACGGCGGCGGACACGCGAACCACTCATTCTTTTGGCAGATCATGGGACCGAACGGCGGCCAACCGACCGGCAAGCTAGCGGACGACATCAACTCCGCGTTCGGTGGTCTCGACGGGCTGAAAGAGAAGATTAACGCCGCCGGGGCAGGACGTTTCGGCAGCGGCTGGGCTTGGCTGATCAAAGGCAAGGAGGGCAAGCTCGAAGTCATCTCCACGCCGAATCAGGACAGCCCGCTGATGGATGGCAATACGCCAGTCCTCGGAGTCGACGTCTGGGAACATGCCTACTACCTCAATTACCAAAACCGCCGGCCTGATTACCTGAAGGCATGGTGGAACGTGGTAAACTGGGCTGAGGTCGGACGCCGCTACGAGCAGTCGTAGACAACAAACTCCAGGCAGTGTTTTGCTGCGCGACAGCGATGAGCTGCCGCGTCTTTCGCCATGGCGTTCCTGAACGAGAATTACCTCAAGCTCCAGGCCGGTTATCTCTTCCCCGAGATTAGCCGACGCGTTAGCGATTTCCTTGCCCGTAATCCCGACGCTACGGAACACTTGATCCGGTGCGGCATCGGCGATGTCACCGAGCCGCTGCCGCGTGCGGCGGTCGATGCGATGCACGCGGCGGTCGAGGAACTGGGACACCGCGAGACGTTTCGCGGGTATCCGCCTTACGAAGGATACGATTTCCTGCGCGAGAAAATTGCGCGGCACGACTTTCGCGAGCGCGGCATCGAAATCGCCGATGACGAGATCTTCATCTCAGATGGCTCGAAGTGCGACTGCGGATTCATCCTCGACATCCTCGGACACCAAAATCGTGTGGCGATTACCGACCCGGTGTATCCCGTGTACGTCGATACGAATGTGATGGCCGGCCATACCGGGCTCGCCAAGGAAGACGGCCGCTACGAAGGCATCCTTTACCTGTCGTGCACCGCACAGAACAACTTCGTACCGGAGCCGCCGGACGAGCATGCGGATCTTGTTTACCTCTGCTTCCCGAACAACCCGACGGGCGCCGTCGCGACGCGCGAGCAACTAACCCGCTGGGTCAGCTATGCGCGTGAACACAACGCGCTGCTGCTCTACGACGCCGCTTACGAGGGCTACATCCGAGATCCGGAGATCCCGCATTCGATTTTCGAGATTCCCGGCGCGGACGAATGCGCGATCGAATTTCGCAGCTTCTCGAAAACTGGCGGCTTCACCGGCGTCCGTTGTGGCTTCACGGTGATGCCGAAGTCGGTCATGGCGCAGACGGAAGACGGTCGCAGGATGGCGTTGCATCCGCTCTGGCAGCGACGTTGGAGTACGAAAGCAAACAGCGTCAGCTATCCGGTGCAGCGCGGCGCCGAAGCTCTCTACAGTGATGAAGGCCGCTCGCAGGTCCACGCGTTAGTCGAGCACTACATGGGCAATGCCCGCATCCTGGCTGAGGCCGCGCGCGAAGCCGGACTGAACGTCTACGGCGGGACGAACGCGCCTTATATCTGGGCGCAAACGCCGCGCGGTCTCACAAGTTGGGAAATGTTCGATCGGATGCTGCACGACCTGCACGTGGTGATCACACCCGGCAGCGGATTCGGCGCGTGCGGCGAAGGATATTTCCGCATCTCCGCCTTCAATAGCCGCGAGAATGCAATCGAAGTCGGGCGCCGCCTTCGCACGCTCTCGTAGCGGAAGAATTCGCCCGCACCACGAACGAATCTTGTCGCCGCGCAGGCGACGCGTAACATTCGGCGTTTTAAAACTGGCGTGCTCGAGACCAATCAAAATCTGCCTCAGCTTTATCGCTTCTGTTTCCTACTGATGGGAGACGCGGCGAAAGCGCAGGAGGCTTTCCAGGCTACGTTGCGCGAGGCCGCGTTGCACTCGGCGCAAGGCGAATCGCCGCCCGATCGGCTTTGGTTTTTTCGCGATGCGCGCTGGCGTTGTCTCGCAGCGAGCGAGCAGGGAATCCAGGCCGAGGAATTGCCGATGGAGGAATGTGAGGTCGCGCCCCATGCCGCGGCGCAAGTGAAGCAGCTCCATCCCGAGCAGCTCGCTGTCTGGATTTCGGCGGCACCTGAGCCGCAGCGCAGTGCACTGGCGGCGTATTACCTGGATGAATTCACTTCGCGCGAGTTGCTGCAGTTGCTTGATCTGAAGCCGAAAGAGCTGTCGCATCTGATCTGCGAGGGACGACGCCAGTTCCAGGCATGGCTCGATGCAGTGATGCCTCATTTCGACGACCACGAATGAGCATCTTCCGCATTTCAGCGCGCGAAAAAGTGCTCGCCCGGATGGCCCCGATTACCGAGAAGCCCGGCACCGACCGTCGCATGCGGGTCGCGGTCCTGCGCGCAAAGCGCAGTGGCCCCGTCGCGAAGGAGTTCGGGCATCAGCAGGCTTTCGACCAGGCAATCGCGAAGATCGTCCAGGACATCCCCGTCTCTGAAGAAATCGCGGAGTGGTTTCGGAACGAGAAGCTGATGCTGCCGCAGAAACGCAGCTGGCGAAAGACTCTCCGTAACCCTGTCATGCTCTCGATCGCGACGGCAATGGCCGTCATCGCGGGGATCGCGGTGTTCATGCTGATCGAGCGAATGAGCGAATTCCCCGGCTCCCGCACCGCGCGCAAACTTCTTACCATCGCGAGCACTACCCGGCCGAACCAGCTCGACCCAGTGCAAACAGACGCCGGCGCGCTCAGTGATCTCTTCTTCATGAAATATCGACTGGAGCACTACGATGTGCCGCCGGAGTTCGCTGAAATGCGCACGAGCGGCGCGCGCGTTTTCGATGACGACGAAGCGCATCGGGTTGCTCAGATCGGCGTGCAGGAAAAGCGGCTGCAGTTCTTCCTCTTCCCGGCGGAGCGAAATCCCAGGGACGCAAAAGTGCGCGAGTTCTCGGGTTGGAAATTCGTGGAACAGGAGGGTTGGGTCGGGGCTGTGCAGGTCCGCTCCGGTGTCTGCTTCATGGCCGCGATGCGCGGGGAACAGCGCGACCTGGTGCCGTATCTCGCTAAGGCGAAACAATGAGTCAACTCCCCGTGCCACGCGATTGACACGATCGCCGCTGGCGTTGAATTTCTTCGCCGCACGCCAGGGTAGCTCAGTGGTAGAGCAGGGGACTCATAAGCCCTTGGTCGGGAGTTCAACTCTCCCCTCTGGCACTTCCTTCGTCGCGCCCGCCTCATGAGCGATCTCTACCTCGAAGATGTGAAGCCGGGTGATCGCTTTCTGTCGGATCTGTATGTTTTAACCGAAGAGGCGATGTTTGCATTCGCGCGCGAGTTCGATCCCCAGCCGTTTCACCTCGATCGCGCCGCGGCGAACGAGAGCGTCTTCGAAGGACTAGCCGCGAGCGGATGGCACACGGCGGCAATCGCGATGCGATTAATGATGACGGGCCCGATGCAGTTTGTCGGCGGCGCGGTCGGACTCGGCGTCGATGAATTACGCTGGCCGATCGCCGTGCGCCCTGACGACACCCTCCAGCTCGTCACGGAAATCACCGACGCGCGGCCATCTCGCTCGAAGCCGCAGCACGGGATCATTCGAATTCACAACACGATGAGCAATCAACGCGGCGAAGTAGTCCTCAGCTACACCGCAAACGCGCTCGTCCAGCGTCGTCCCGACAGCGCTCGTTAGGCCGCCGTGGCGGCAAGTTCCTTGCACTTGCCGAGGTCGAGCTTGCCGGAGGCGAGCAGCGGGATCGCATCGACGCGACGCACCGTCCTCGGCACCCAGAGATTCGGCACCTCGGCTTCGCGGAGTGCGGCGCGCAATTGTTGCAGATCAATGTCGATGCTGGAGAGCAGCACCAGCGCTTCGCCTTTCGCTTCGTCGGCGACCCCCATGATCGTGATGACGCGCTGCGATTGATCTTCGAGTTTCAACGCCGACAGGATCTTCTGCTCGATCACTTCATGCGGCACCATCTCGCCCGCGATCTTCGAGAACCGCGAGAGCCGTCCTTCGATAAACAGAAATCCATCTTCATCGAAGCGGCCAAGGTCGCCCGTTTTAAACCAGCCATCGCGGAGAACCTCGGCGCTGCGCACTGGATCATCGAGGTAGCCGCCGAAGATGTTCGGGCCGCGCACCCAGAGCATCCCCGATTCGTGGAGCGACAACTTCTGATCCGTCTCGGGATCACGGATTTCGGCGGCGATCCCGGGCGCCAATTTCCCTGTCGATCCAGCGCGGCTCGAAGGTTGCACTGCATCCGTCGGCTGCCGCGGCTTCGGGTCAGGCAAATTTACGCTCAGCACCGGCGACGTTTCTGTTAACCCGTAACCCTCCAGGACACGCTTCCCGAAACGTTCCTCGAACGCTGTCGCAATGTCGGCGGGCAATTTCTCGGCTCCGGTGATCAGAAGCCGCAGCGAGGTCAGCTGTGCAGGCTCGGCCTTGCGCAAGTAAGCGCGCAAAAAAGTCGGCGTCGCAAACATGACCGTTGCGCAATAGCGCTCGACCAGCGCCGCAATCTTGGCCGCCTCCAGCGGGTTCGGATAAGTGACGGTCTTCACGCCTTCGATTAGCGGATACCAAAGCGTGACCGTGCAGCCGAAGCTGTGAAAGAAGGGCAACGACGCGAGCACAAGTTCCTCCGGCTCCGCGTCGAGTAACGCTGAGAATTGGGTGACGTTGCCATGCAGGTTCCGATGACTTAGCGGCACGCCTTTCGGTGCGCCGGCACTGCCGCTGGTGAAAAGCAGGATCGCTTCATCGCGATCGCCAAACCGTGGGACGTGCAGCAAGCGCGCGAGGAGCCGGGCAGGCGTTGCGACGCAGACAAGCCACCAACAAAGGATGGCTGGCTTCATCGCCGGGAGAATTTCGTCGAGATACATGACCTTCGCGGTCCAGGGAAACTCCTCGAGCTTCTTCGCCATCTGGCGCGCGGTGATGATGGTGCTCAGCCCCGCCTGCTTCTGTGCCGACTCGATGGATTCGCGTGCACTCGTGAAATTCAGATTCACCGGGATCTTACCTGCGAGCACGACAGCGAGGTTCGCTAGCACACCGCCTTTACCCGGCGGAAGCACAATGCCGATGCGACGCTCATGGCATTCGCGACGCACGTATCGCGACAACCCGGCTGCGACACCGAGCAGCTTGCCGCGCGCCAACGTGCTGTGGTCAACTCCGTCGACGACAGCCGTTCCAAAAGGCCGACGTTTAAGGCCGCGGATGCAAGCGTAGGCGAGATGTTGCCGTAGGATCGGGCGCTCGCTGTAGCAGACTTCGCCGAGCTTCAGGAGTTCCTCTCGCACGGTTGCGATGTCCGCGGCGTCGGCTTTCAGCGGGTGACCAAATGCAACCGCGACGCGGTATGGAAAACTGCGTGGCCATTTCGTGAAGAAGCGGCCGCCCTGGAAAGAAAAGATCGAGCCCCAGAGCTGATCCATCCAGACAGGAACGACCGGCGCTTCGGCCTGACGGGCGATCAATTCATAACCGCGCTGCAACCGCAGCAGCGTGCCGGAGCGCGAAAGCTGACCCTCGGGAAAAAGACAGACGACGTCGCCGGCCGCGATGCGTTCTGCAGCTGCGCGCACCGCATCTTTAGCACGCCGCGGTGTGATCGGAATTGCGCCAACGAGCCGCAGAAACGGGTGCAGAAACTTATGTCGATAATAAGTTTCATCGATGATAAAGCGGACCGGTCTCGGACAGGCGAGCTGCAGCACGATGGCGTCGACCCAGGTGATGTGATTCGGGAGGAGCAGAAATCCGCCGGCCGGCAGCGTGTCGAGGCCTCGTGTGGTGACGCGATAGACGAGCCGCGCCAGGCCGAGTCCGAGGAAGTAGAATGCGCGTTCGCCGAAGGAGGAATGCGCCATTCGTTTATGATTTACAATCAGGCCGACGCTCACTGCAATCGGCAATTCCGATGCGGCTAGCTCTTCCTGCGCAAAAGCCTGGTGCCTACAACGCGCTCGCGTTGCTCCTCGCGATCAACCTTTTCAACTACATAGACCGCCAGGTGCTGGCCGCGGTCGAGCCGGAGATCCGCGACACGTTTTTCGCACCGAACGATCCGAACGCGATGGCGTCGACGGGTCTTCTCGGGACCGCTTTTCTCGTGACCTACATGCTTTCCGCGCCTGCGCTCGGCTGGCTCTCGGATCGTTTCTCGCGCTGGATTATCGTCGGCTTATCGGTGCTCCTGTGGAGTCTGGCGAGCGGTGGATCGGGCCTTGCGGCCACCTTTGGAATCCTTCTGGTCACGCGCATTTTCGTCGGCATTGGCGAGGGAGGGTATGGGCCGGCTGCTCCGACCATTCTCGCCGATCTATTCCGGCTCGAGAAGCGAGGGCAGGTCTTAGCGGTGTTCTGTGCCGCAATCCCGGTTGGCAGCGCCCTAGGCTATGTCCTCGGGGGTGTGATTGCAGCGCATCTGAACTGGCGATGGGCGTTTTACCTCGTCACGCCACCCGGCCTGTTGCTAGGCGCGCTTTGCTTTCTCCAGCGCGACCCGCGGGTCGCGGAGGGAGAGCGACCAAAACAGGGACGCGCAGGATGGCCAGAATATCGCGAGCTCATTCGCACGCGTTCGTACGTTCTGAATTGCCTCGCGCAGACCGCATTCACATTCGCGATTGGGGGCCTCGGATTTTGGGTTGCCGCTTACCTTCGTTACCGCGGCCAGCCCGACACCGACAAAGCATATTTCGGCGTCATTCTTGTCGTGGCGGGTTTGATCTCCACGCTCCTTGGCGGCTGGATCGCTGATCGTTTACGGACGCGTTATCGAGGCTCGTATTTCCTCGTCTCAGGCGTCGGCATGTTGCTGGCGTTCCCGTTCTTCGTCGCGTCGCTTTACGTGCCGTTCCCGGCTGCCTGGCTGCTCATGTTCGTCGCGATCTTCTTTGCGTTCCTGAACACCGGTCCCTCGAACACCGCGGTTGCAAATGTGGCTCGGCCCTCCGTCCGGGCGACGGCATTTGCGTTCAACATCCTGGTCATCCACCTCTTCGGCGATGCCGCGGCGTTTCCGACGATTGGCTATATCGGCGGTCACACGACGATGACTATCGCATTCCTCGTTGTCTCGGGGATGATGCTGTTGTCCGGAGTATTCTGGATCGTTGGGACGAGGTATCTTGACGCCGACACCGCAGCGGTGGAAGCCGTCTCGGCCACAGCCTAACGAGTACAAAAAAACAGCAGGAGCAACTCGCGTCACTCCTGCTGTTGAATTTAGTGCAGACTCAATCGTCTGCGCTGAGTTGAATTACTCGTCGCTCGGCTTGTCGTCAGTTGGTTTGTCGCCGGCCTTCTTGTCCTTTTTTGCTGCTGGTGAGGACTTGTCCATTTTGTCGCCTTTCTCTTCGTTCTTCTGCGCGGCACTGGTCTTCGTGGTCGAAGAAGTCGCTGCACCTGCGGCTGGTGATGTAGCAGCCTTGGTCGAATGCGCTGCACCTGCGCCAGCACCGCTGCCGGTCGTCGTGCTTGAGCTGGTTGCGGACGACACAGAAGCTGATGGCGATGGCTTGGAGGCCGCGGCCGAAGCTGCTGGCGATGCCTTTACGCTAGCCGACGTCGCGGGAGTTGCGGACGAAGTCGCGGCTGCGGTCGAAGCGCTCGCGGATGGCTTCGGTGAGGCGGTCGCACTCGCTGATGCGGAGGCACTCACGCTTGGAGTTGCCGTCGCCATCGGAGTCATGCTCGCGCTAGCTGACGCCATCGGAGAAGCGGAGGCTGCGGCTGCTGGGGTGACCGAAGCGGCCGTCGAGTTGGAAGTGCCCTGTTGTCCGGAGTAGCTCCGTCCGGCCGCACCGCCGCCGACGTTCACACCGATGCCGAAGGTCGGCTGCACGCCGTAGTAACCGTAAACCTGATTGATGTATTCAGGGCGGCTATACTCTTCGATGTGGTTGTAGTCGTAGGCAGGCGCGCTATAGATGCGCTCGCGCTGCACGGTCGTTGTGTAAACGCCCGGATCGCCGGTCCGTTGAAAAGTCGTCCAAGGCATCGCAACCGTTTTGTGGCTCGTCGTCGTGGTCGTGGTCGATGAAGTGGAGCCGCCGCTCGCAGTGTTACCGGCAGCGCCACCGCTGGTCTCGAGAACTGTGTAAGCCATGCAACCAGTCTGGCGGTCAAGGACGACATCTTTAATGACGCCGATTTCCGAGCCGTCAGAACTGCGGATCTTCGATCCGATAATCTTGCTGCTCTGGACGTATTCACCACCGGCGGTTGTGCTGGTGGAGGTGGATGTGGACTGGGTTTGCGCGTTAACCGGAACAACGGCGAGACCCAGGGCCGCCATGGCTGCTCCGAAGAGAATTGATTTTTTCATATGTGGTAAGACTGACGGGAAATAGCTCTGCGTTATTCAGAACTGCTCCCTATCTTCGAAGCAACCCGGCTCCTCGCGTGTGTACGCGACGCGGGAATTGTCTGGGCCTAACGAGAACTGCTGCGGTGCCTCACAGGACGGCTGGCCGCGCGTCCAGCCGCACATCGTAGCGATGCGCCTGCGCGAGAGCGGCATCCGCTTCAGTGGCGCGGCCGGCATTGCGCAACAGCTGCGCCAATAACTGCCACGACTCGGCGCGATACCACTGGCTCTGCAGACATTGTTGCAACTCCGCGATCGCAGCAGCGGTCATACCGCTTTCGTCGAGCAGCTTGATGTAGCGCTTCTCGATTAGCCAATTCGGGGGGCCAGTGCGAGAGGCGAGCCGGAGTCGGAGCAGGTCAATCGTGCCGCTTTCCTTGTGCGCGAGGACCGCGAGAAGCTCGTAAGCCTCCGCCTCGACCAGCGGCATATTTTTCGCGCGCGCCAGGGACTCATGTGCCGCCTGGAAGTCTGACTTTTTCACGGCGACTGCAGCGAGATTGATGACGGCTAGTGGCTGGTCGGGCTCCATCTTCAATGCTTGTTGCAGATGCATCTTGGCATCGTCGAGACGGCCTTCGTTCATCTCCACGCCGGCGAGGTTGATCAGCATGCGCGGCGTATTTCCGCCGTCGCGAATTGCGCTTTCGAAAAACGTGCGCTGATCTTTCCAATCAAACGTCCGCACAAAACAACGGACGCCTAGAAACACCGTCCAGATCGCGAGTAAGCCATATACAGTCGGTGTGAGCCAGGCGCATCGTCGTTCTTCGCGAACAGTGAAACGGAGAACGCAAAGCGAGAGCGCGACGAAAAGGAAGGCGCTTGGCAGGTAGAGCCAATGTTCGGCGATCGACGCATTCAGTGGGACGACGCCACTAACCGGAATGTACGCAATCAGCGCGAGCAACAGACATGCGAAGACAGCGCGGTCGCGTCGTCGTTCGCGCAGTAGCCAGTAAACAAAGCCCGCAATCAGGAGAATTCCTGCAAGCGTCTCGAATTCGCGCCAGGAAGCGTTCGTCAGGCTCGCGTTGTTGAAGCCGGTCGGATGGGTCTCGACGTCGCGTTCCATGTGGAGATTCAAAGGCGTGAAGAGCAGATAGGTGTACTCAGCAAAGGCGCGCGCCACGAGAATGGGCCTAACGAGCAATGGCGCCGGCGGGTGAATGTTCTGCGGCGGGATGTGTTCTGCCGGCAACCGGAGGCTCA
>JALYXP010000384.1 GCA_030947045.1 Verrucomicrobiota bacterium
AGACAGCGTTGAAGGTGCCGTCGCCGACCTTCTGCGGGAACAAGTCTTTCAGTGAACCCGTGTATGGATTATAGCGCCCCTGAGCAGAGGCGCCGGACGCTGAGGAGCCGAGCTTGACCAGCAACACGCAGCCGCCGATCAACATCAGTGCCAGCAAGACGGTGACGCCGCAGCCGATTCCTAGATAGAGTCCGAGCCGACTCTTCTTTGCCGGCGCAGCTGACGGCACGGCAGCGGCCATCCCCATCGTCGAAGGGGCAGCGGTGGCAATCGGTTTCTGCGGCGGAACAGGACCGGTGACGCCGGGAATTTGCGAAAGCGGCATCCAGTCTGGCACTCCTTCGCACCAGGCGAGATCTGCCGTTGAATAGGTGCCGTTGCTGAGTCCGGTTTTGACGGTTTCGAGATCGAACGGACCGAGCCGTTCATTGCCCTTTGCGATGTATATTTGCATAAAAATGAACAGGCTCCGGACAATAGGCGAGACCTAGGTGTCAGGTTTAAGGTTGATGGTGCATGACGGCTGCTATTACCGCCGCCAGAAGGATCGCGCCGAGATAACCGATAAAGAGACCGACCAGCGTGGCGCGTTTTTCCAGCAAGCCGGCTCCGCGCTTTTTTGACTGCGCCAGCGCCAGGTGCCCGCAAATAACTGCGGGAACCGAGGTGAGCCCAAGAGTCAAAAGGGAGAAGACCCCGAAAGCTACCGTCCAGATGGGGAGAGCAGAAACAATGTCCTCGCCAGTATGGGAAAGAGCGGAGGAAGGCGCCTGGGCTGGAGAGTCATTCGTCACTCGGGTTGGACGAGTCAAAACATGATGCTTGCACTAAAATTAGGGAGCAAGTTTCTGGTGAAAGCAGGTCTGCGCATTGGTTCTAGTGATGCCATGCGTTTGCGGTGCTCGTGGTCGTTCTCGAATTAGAGACTTGGCTCAGAGGAAAGTCGAACAATCGTGTTAAGTGATGCTGTATATCGCCAAGGAAGGCACGCTGCCCGAAGGCTTCAGAATTGATCTCCTTTAACAAGTGTCCCGCAGGCGGAACACTGATAGGCGGTATACTTATCTGGATCATAGTTCCAAGTCCCAATAAATCCGCATCGGGGGCATTGTGCTAATTGTGTCCGTACGCCCCTGCCGCCGACAAATTCGGGTTTAGTCGTGATGGCAGCATTCGGGACCGTGACAACAATGCCCGGCTTTCTCTGCGGCCCAGCGTGGGAACGGGTCAGCGAACGTGGACCAGCTATCTTCGCCAGCTGCCATCTCGGAGTCCGTCAGAAGGCAGGCATCCAGCAGCTTGGTGAGGGCAGCGGAATCCAGTCTGAGTCCAATAAAAGCTATGGCCTGACGCCTATCACCAAACGGCTCTTCCCAATCCTGCTGCAAATGTTCCGCGACAGTGGATTCGCCGGAGCGCTCGTGGGAAGCCGCGCCCCATTCACCGGCCGGTCCATACTGGCATTCGGCACCGGCCACGCTAAGACCGCCGGCGATATCCATTTTGGTAGCGAGCCAGAAGAACCCCTTTGCGCGAATAACCCCAGGGAACGTGCCATGGATCAGCCCCCAGAACTTCGTCGGGTGCATCGGGCGTCGCGCGCGATATACAAACGTAGCTACCTCGTGGGACTTCTTTCGGAAGCTGTCATCCGATCGAATGAGCTCCCGCCATCCACAGCCTTCCATCGCGCCTTGGAAATCGAAAGAGGCGCCAGCGCCCAGCAGTTCCTGCGTGGTCGTCAGCTCCGTCCACCGGAAGAGCCGGGCTCGCGGGTTGAGGGTGGACGTGATCGCTTCCGAAAGGACGAAATCTGGGGCGGTTGGTTCCCCGTCCAGCACGATAACATCAGCGAACTCGACTTGTTCCGCCGTAAGACAGGGCGAGTTTTCCGCGGCCGCGCCGCGCGAGGTTACGAGCTGATCGAGGAAGCGGACTGAGTCGATGATGGTTATAACTGAAGCAAGCCTTGTTACATCGCCCCGGCAATCCTTTGTTTCGGATTCCTGTCTCAAGAACAAGGAAGCCAATGCTACCAAAGGCGCATGGTCAGAACATTCAATCAGCAGGTGATCGAGCGTTCCCTTCTCAGCGATGGTCCGGAGTTGTCCGGCAACGTTTGAGGGGCTCTGATCGTCCGACTGATCGGCTGAACCCAGTTCCTCGAAAATAAGTTCACCTTTTGTGGGCGTGGAAGAGCTATTCATTTCGGGCCTGGCGTTGACCAGCAACCCAATGCGGCGGTTAGGAATGCCGGAAGCAATCCTCTCTGCCAGACGCCGGGCGGATCGCCCCCAAATGATTGACACGGGAAGAACCGATGCAGCGGTTTCTAACTCTGTAGGCATTTCGAGTGTTTGTACCGTCACGCCAGATGCTTTCCCGTGACTTCAAGGAGTGCGCTACCGGATTGATTCGGCTCCCGAAAGCGCGGTTCGCCTGGGGCGGTTCGCGAGAGCACCGCGGAAATAAACATCGCGGGGTTAGAGGTTAACGCTTCACAAGAGTGCTCGGGCGGCAAGAGACTGCCGCCCGAGCAGCGATTGCTACCCGACCCTTAAAACTGCATTACAGTTGTTGCAGGTGATGTAATAAGACCCTGCTGTGTCGACGGTGACTGTCCCAATGAATCCGCAGACGGAACATTGAGCGATTGTGGTATACCGTGCGCGGCCACCCGCCTCGTCAGGCTTCATCGTTTCGAGTTTTCCGCCCTTGCCTTCTTCTTGGGGGTTATCGGCTTTCTTTAACTGAGTTATTTCCACGTTCATTTTATCCATGATGTTTTTGTTCTAACCGTTTGGTTGTGATCCGCCGCGCAATTGGAGTCACCTCTGGTCATTAGCAGGAACTCATCCTGCTTCAGCCGCTAGACGACTCTTCGTTGCGCATTGGTTGTTTGTTTTTCTTCCGTCAGCATGTCACCCGACCTGCTGATATTCTATGTAGAGACGGGTGGTCTCTGAAGACTTGCAAGATTGAAGACGCCTAATCCCGCGGTCAAGCATGCAAAGTGGTTCCCGGAGCGGGAGCAGAATCGTGATCGGAGGCGGCGTTGTATAGCTCCTGGAAAAGGCCCGGAGAAGCCAGCAGCTCATCGCGGGTGCCTTGCTGGATGATCTGCCCCTCACTCAGGACAAGGAAGTAATCGCAAAACCGGGTCTGCCACATAATGTCATGATCCACTACGAGAACAGTCTTTCCCGTGCACGCCTCGCGCATGGTTTGAATGAGGGGGAACTTCTCCTTCGGTCCCATGCCGGTGGTTGATTCATCGAGCAACAACACGGATGGCGCTCGAAGAAGGCAGCGGGTCAGCGCGAGAAGTTTTGTTTGTCCGCCGGAGAGAGACTTGCCGGGTCCGGGGACAAACATTTGATCGAGCGGGTTGCTGCCGATGTTTTGCTCCAGGATAGTCCAGAGACCTGTCTTGCGGCAGAGGGACTCGATCTCCTCGTCCGTCGCATCAGGTTTAGCTAACAAAAAATTTTCGCGCACCGTATCCAAGAAAAAAGTGGGAAACTGGGACATCAAGACCACGTGACTGCGCAGACTTTTCAGAGTGAACTCGCGGATAGAACTGCCGCCGAGAAGGATGTCACCTCCCTGTGGCTCGTACAGACGCAAGAGAAGGCGGAAGAAGGTTGTCTTACCCTGCCCAGGGCGTGCTACGAAGCCGGTTATCTTGCCGGGCGGCACTTCAAAGGAAGCTCCTTGCAGCACGTTTCGCATTACGCCTGGCTGGTAGCTAAACAACAAGTCCTTGGCCGTCACGCTGGGCTCTAGCTCCACGAAGTCTTTGGCGTTCGGAGACGATGGGACCTCAGACGTGCTTCCCAGGATTGAGTCAATCGCAAAGATCGCAGGCCAGCCGCTGCTGAGGTTAATCGAGAACTGGGAAATGCCTTGCACGGCGCCCATGAACTGCGGGGTTAGGACGACGAGCGCAATGATGGTGCCCGGATCAATTTTGTTTGTCGGGTCGAAAGCCAGAAAAACCGCGAGTCCCATGAGAGAGATCAGGACAAGTTCTCCGGGCGATTGACTCAGAACGTTTAGCTTCTCGATAGTAACGGTCTGTCCCATCCTCGCTCGGAGAGCGGCATCGAGGAGTTTTTGATGCTTCTTATCGAAGATAGGTTCCGCGCGAAGTGTTTGAATTTCCTCGGGCGCATTCAGAGCGCCCTCCAGGAAGGTTCCCATGGAAAGGATTTGCTCCTGGAGAGCGGAGCTACTTCGGCTGAGCGTCTTACCCATCCTACTGACTAACCAGGGAGAGAGGAGCGCAAAAAGCGCGATAATCCCGAAGAAGCGCAGAATGCCGTTGCCATGTCCTGCCTGCATAGCCAGGAGCCGCACATAGAGCGCGTGTCCCACGGCGATGATACCGATGAGCTGAAGAACAGGATCGACAAGTAACTGCCGCAGGGCAAGTGCGACCGTGACAGCGAACTGGGTAAGCAAGATCATGAGCCGCCCGGCAGGGTTCTCATGAAAGAAGTGCGGTGATTGCTGCAGGACGTTGTTAAACAAGTCCCGGCGCAGCGCCATGGTTATTCGCTGATCAAAAAAGGCGGTTAGATATTTCACCCCAAACGAAAGCGCGAGGAGCGCTAGCGTTAACCCTACCCAAAATATGTATGTTCGAGTGATCGCCCGGGTCGTAGCTGCATGGTCTGGCGGCGCCGGGGTGTTGGTTGGGTTAGCGGATGCGACCGTAGCAGTAGAAGGCTCGGCTCTTCGCTTAGCTGAACTCTCGGCGAAAAAGTCCGTGAGCTTGCCGTAATTCGTAGCTATCGCGATGGGAATGATGGTCGATGAAAGCAGTGTTCCGACTATATAAAGGAGAGCGAGGAGCGGCGCGCGACCGACGTAACGTTTGCCGAGGCGGAATAAAACACCCGGCTGGAAGGGCTCTTCCGTTCGCGGAGGCATGTTGCTGGCGATTGCGGCTCTGGTGGCAGGCGTCGGCTGGCCGGGAGGCTTCCCGTCGGGCGGAGTCGATGACGCTGGAGGTGTAGTCATGGAGCTAGTGGGCGGTCGCTATGTTGGGTGCAGTCAAGTCTTCGTTCCATGGAGTAGCGAGGCGATGAAGGATGGATTTGGCTTCCAAAGGCGCCAGATCGGGCATGAAGGAAAGGAGACGTGCCAGCAGGGCACTAATGATAGGAGCGGCAAAACTGCTCCCGGTTACTTCCTTGGTAGAGTGGTTATTCCAGGGAAGCTTCACCTCAACCCCCTGAGCGGCGAACTCGACTAACCGTCCGGGCTTATAAAAGAAACTCTGCTCTTCATCCAGGCGCGCCATGTTGACTGTCACCACGCTCGGAAAGTAACCGGGCCACTCCGGGGTGGTGAAGTCATAATTATTACAAGCAGAGACGACATGGATACCTTTTAGGTAAGCCTCGTCGATCCATTCTTTGTATTGGAAAATGTGTTCCTGTAGTCCGCAGCCGAAGCTGCAGTTCAAAATATTATAACCATGGTCGATCGCCTGGCGGACCCCTTCGCGAATGATGACGGTACGCGAGCCTAGGTTCTTGCCGAGAACACGAAAGCTCCCAATTTCCGCTTCCGGAGCGATCCGCCGGAGCACACCCGCGACTGCCGTGCCATGCCCGAAGACATCGACTCCTTCTCCGGGTTGAACTTCCAACATAGCCCCGGTATCAAGCACTTTCAGATCATCGCGCAGGGTAATGCCACTGAGCTCCGGGTGATCGATTTCAATTCCAGAGTCGATGACGGCGATTTTCACACCCGCTCCTCTCCCCTCAGCCAAAGCTTTGCGCGCCAATTCTAGATCAAAGACCATTGGTTAGTTCCTAGTGACCGTTCCAGCCGATCGCTGTTTTCAGGAGCCTATGATCGAGCAACTGCGTGATGATGGCGCCCGCGCGCTGCACTAGTCCGATCTGTGCGGGCGAAAAACCACTGGGAAGCGCCTCGGTGGGAATCGCGCCTTCGGAATCGAACCGCACGTTTAACAGCTGCACGCAGGAGATTACGCCTCGGACCGCTCCGAGCAGATAGAAGGGGACGGCAACCATCGCGTAGGTGGTTTTACCTAAGGTGCGATCGAGGGTCGGACTGTGCTTCTTGTTCTTATAGACTTCGCTTTCGGCAAAGCCCTGCTCCGTCGCCACGACCATACTCACGATACCTTCACTGAGAGGTTGTTTAAATCCTACGATCTTATCAGAGTCAGGTCCGGTGTTGTAAGTAACAACCAGGTGCTGCTTCGCAGGGTCAAGTAACCAGATGCTCCCTTCAGACGCACCGACCTGGCGAAAGGTATCTTGCAGCAGGCTCAGAACCAAGCCATCGCAGAGACTAACGAAATTTGCGTCAGTAATACCTCGAGCTATCTTCGCAAGATGCTCCTGTAACGCAGGCCGTAATGGAACAAATCGCTCGTCCGGGAGGAAGTTAGCGCGCGTCGAGGTGGTCATTTTTTGAGCTGGCGGAGGGAAATTGTTTCAGCGACGAGCAGCGGAACCATGTCTGGTTTTTTGTCCAGCAACTGCTTCACTTGCACGCGCTCCGCCTCGGTGCAGTCTCCGGCTGCGAATCGCGCAAGCAGGTCGCGCATGGCCGGCGCGACGGGTGGCGCCGAGCGCCCCATAACTTCCGAGGTGCGACCCTCGAGAAATTCGAAAAGTTTTCTAAGATCATCGTTCACGCGTTCGACTGTCGAGGCGGTTGCGCTTTCCTTCAGATTGCAGCTTCGAAGCAACCATCCGCGCCCGTCCCGGCAACATTAGCTTGGGGCCGGAACCTGCCTCTCCAGCTTAGACTGATGAGGCGGCGGAGTTTGCGAATTTTCTTCGCGCGGCTTTGGAAACAGATCGGGGGAACGTTCGCATAGTTCGAGGAAATCTTCCCATCGCAACTCGAGCCATGGATCGCTCTGCTTCAAGGCCGACAAGACATTTCGGGCGATAGCGTCGCGCGCTGTCTCGAGAGTCCGGCTTACTTTGGACTCATGCCAACCCCACATGCGGCCAACCTCTCGCTGCGTTAGCCGATGGAAGTGCACCAGCTTTAACAAGAGCATCTCGTCGGCGCTCGTTTTGGAGAAAGCTTGCCGAACGGCCTCCCTGAGAAGATCGAGCAAAGTCTCCTCACTCGAGGCAGGGCGAGGATTGTCGGAGCCGTTGAAGAAGCTCTCCGCAGAACTATCAAGAGCGGGTAGTTCTCCGCGAAACATTTGCCTCCGTTTGAGGTCGACTAAGCGATGCATCGCCACCGTCATTAACCACGATTCCAGCGAAGAGCGACCCTGGTATTTTCCGAGCAGCGAGCGATCACTTGCCGCGGTCGTAAAACAATCCGCCCAGAGGTCTGCGACTAAATCCTCAGCTTCAGTGCGTGAGGCCCCCCGCGAAGAAAGCAGCGCCACCAGCTTCCCTTCATAGCGCTTCCGAAACTCCGAAGCCGCTTCGCCTTTCGCATCCGCAACGCGCTGCGCGAAGAGCAGATCTTCCCGGTGATGAGCCTCTATCACGGCACGGATCGTCAGGTTTAATTTCCAGAACGTCAAGAATGTTGGACAATGACGTTACCCCGATCGAGGGCGGCTTGCGTCACTTTATAGAGTCGCAGTCGATTTAAAGGTGCCCCCGGCGGTTCCGCACCGCTTTTCGCCCGCAGACGATCGTGGTGCCAGGCGTCGGCGCGAGGGAAAGGTGCCCTTGTTTGTCGAACTTCTTGCTCTGAAGGCGATGGGCGGAGCATAATCGCACATGAGAAAAATCCTTTTAGCTTTCACTTTATCCCTCGTTGTTACTTTCGCTGGCGGTTGCTCGAAGTCGGACCACGGCGCCGCCGACAAGAATAACTCGGGTACGAGCGCGATTGAATCCAATGTCAAAGCGGCTCTCGCGGCCGATAGTTCGCTCCAAGGCTCAAACATCCAGGTGGATGCGAGCGAGAAAAGTGCGATCACGCTGCGAGGCACGGTGAAGAGCGAGGCGCAGATCGATCGCGCGAAAGAGATCGCGATGAAAGATCCGTCGATCAAAATCGTTTGGAGCAAGTTGAAGGTCCAGTAGATCGGCTGGGTTCTCTCATGTTCTCCGTGGCTCGATCGACCACTGGTCCTCCGCGTTCCGAAGCGGAAGCGGCGAACTAGCAGCGCTATGGCAGGTTTTTTTAACGCTATCAAAGCGGCGATCGTCGGGGTGAAACCCCCGGAGATCGACACCTCGCTGCACCGGGCCGCGGAGGCGGGGAACGTAGAGGAAGTCGCTCGCCTGCTCACTGAAGGTGCAGCGGTGGATCAGGAAGACACACACCGGAGGACGCCGCTTTCCTACGCGGCGGAAGGTAATCATCTAGAAATAGTGACGTTGCTCCTCGACCACGGCGCAAATGTCGTCCGCCCCACCTACGGCGACGCGCTGGAATGGGCACTCACCAAGCGCCACGCCGAGGTTGTAAACCTGCTGGCGGCGCGCGGTGCCGACGTCAACCGCCGAGGTCTATACGGGTGGAGCCTGCTCCACATCCACGCGAAGAACGCGCTCGCCGTGAAGACGCTTCTCGCTCTGGGAGCAGATGCGCTCGCGCGAGACGAGGAAGGATTAACCCCGTTACCGAGCGCCGTCGGCGACGCAGAAGCCGTCGCCTCGCTCCTGGATCACGGTGCCGACATAGAAGAGACGGACAAAGATGGGAGCACGCTGCTGCACCTGACGGCCGCAAAGGGTTTGAGCGACACCGTCCGTCTGCTGCTCAGCCGCGGCGCGATCGTCGATGCTCGGAACAAGGAAGCCGAGACGCCCTTGCACGCCGCGATTTTCGCCGGCCAGGCAGGGACCGCCGCGCTGCTTCTGGACGCCGGAGCGGAGATCGACGCACGACACGCGAATGGCTGGACTCCGCTCCTGCTTGCCGTTTTGCTCGCGGGCATCTCGGATAACGACGTAAGCGCTGGGATTAAGCTATTACTGGATCGGGGCGCGGACCCTTCCATCAAGGATCCCGAAGGAGTCACGGCCATAAGTATCGCCACCAAGACATCGGCTAATCCGAAGGCGGCCGCGCTGCTGCGAGAGCACGGTGCTGTTGGGTAAATCAGAAGAGCCTCAAGCGTGCCGGGCCAATTCTGCCGGCAACTCGCCGTGGGACGATGGAAATAGTCGGTGCTGGTGGAGCGACTCCACCTAGCGTGAACCTCCGGGCCGCTCTCAAAACACCCCGCGGCAGAGGAGGTGAACTCGAAGTCTCTGACGATCCGGCGCCAGCCGTCGGCGGTCCCTTCTGCGTGCGCCGCCGGCGCTTGCGACCTTGGGTAGCTCAAGGCTAATCCGCAGAGTGGGGTCGTAACTCGCAGGCGCGCACACTTTCGCTGTTTCTCATGGGCTTAGTTTAAATGCCCCTGCCGGTGTCCCCCCTGCCAGGCCTTTAGCGATTCGTCTGGACCCACGGTGCGGGCGCTGATCTTCTAGCGCCTAACGTGAATGTTCCAATGCCGCCAACGCCGCCGCCCGTCCCGACTAAAACATCAAAAGGAGCCGGCCCTTGGCTTATTGGTGGCTGTGGTTGTCTCGTCTTGTTGCTTTTGGTGGCAGCCGCCTGCCTGTATGGGCTCTATCGGTATGGGCGCGATAAGATCCCGCCGGTTCCCGGACTGACGTCAACCCCTACGCCAGCCGGCGCTACGCCGGGTCTAACCAAAAAGGCTCCCGCCCAAAGCTACGGCACCCGCCTCGATTTCAGCGGTAGTGACGTTTATTACACTTCTGCCGTTACCGTAGCTGAGGCGCAGAAACTTGGAGATTACCTGGTTAAAAATGAGTTCTTTGATGCGACTCCGAAAACGGTCCAGCTCAACAAAACAGGAGCGACCTATGAGTTCCGGATGGTCGTAAAGCAAAACGTCGCAGAAGACAAATCCAGGGATAAAACCTTTAAGGAATTCGCCCGGCAGTTAAGCGAGAACGTCTTTCAGGGCCAGCCTGTGTTGCTGCATCTCTGCGATGATAACTTAACGACATTGCGAGTGGTTACTCCAGAACCAGTCCGCTTAGCGCCGACGGCGACAGAATCTTCAAACGGCGAGAAGACCTACCTCAATGCCGCCGAGAAAATGCCTCCGGCTCTGGCCGAGCGGTTCGTCCCGTTCACATTCCAATACCCCGCCAGCTTCGTCCTCGTGCCTCAGGCCGACGAGATCTTCGTGACGGTCGAGAAACTCGGCGGTGCGGACGGCAAGAGTACCACGCAAAGCTTCAGCGTTGCATGGTATGAACCTCCAGCAGCGGAAACGCGGCCGGCGGTGGATGGAATCTTGAACGAGGAGATCAAGAAGTGGGTAGCTTTTTTGCCGACTTTTCTCTGTAAAGAGGTCGCAAAATCTCCTATAACCATCGGTGGAGTAGGAGGAAAATCCGTGCTGGTTGAGTTTACTGACCGTGCGCACAAGACCACCTTCGTAGCTGCTGGGAAAACAATCTTGCTGCACCCGCCGGGGCAGAAGAATGGCGTGGCCATTTCGCTTTACGGAACGTGGGAAAATCCGGCGATAAAAAAAGCGGCGGACCTGGGCGTCAGGGACGACCTCGCGACGATCCTTCGCTCGTTTAGATTCGTGCAGGCAGACAACTCTGCAAAGATGGACGCCGCGACCGGGCAAGAGATGGTGAACGCAGCCGTCGCCTGGCTGCGGTTACTCGAAACCGGCAAGTATGCGGAAAGCTTCGCCACGGCATCTCAGTCATTTCGTAAAGGCCTTACCGCCGAGCAGTGGGCGACTAACTACCCGACCATGCAGAAAGAGTTCGGCGCTGTCGTTTCTCGGGCGGACGATGTGAACGTGACAAGGAAGAGCTCGGTTTCCGACGGCGCTAAAGAAACGGTCACCTATATCGTGAAGTTTAATACCACCTTCCAGAAGAAAGCTGGGACCGAGGCTGTGACCATGGAAAAGGAATCCAACCAGTGGAAAGTTGCCGACTACAGCATCACTACTGGCGGCTCTTAGGCGTTCGGATCGCGAAGTCGTCCTTCATCCGGTGACTTTCTCTCTTATCGTCATTCCAGCATCAGCCACCGCCGGTCCTTGCTTTGCCAGGTTGTTTCAGGCGGGAAGAAAAGAGCGCCAAACAACTTAGTTATGAGTGCGTGCAAATTTCATCCGCCGAAAACTTCCCGTCCCTGCCCGCGCAATCGCTACCCAGCGCGCCGCGGTGATCGCGTTTCTCCGAAACTCTGTGGCCTCAGAGTTACCGCGAAGGTATTGGGCGGCGGTCTAAGACCGCGCTCGATTCCGCAGCTTTGGCGAAGGAGTTCAGGTTCTCCAGAGGCATACTCATCTCTCATGGCTAATGTGAGCGGTCCGTTACTCGCACGGAGCGGCCAGTTTCATCATTGACGACCGTTCGCCCCGGTAGTGAGGGTCATATGCGTCCGAGCGGGTTCGACTCCCCTCGCGTCCGGTCTTCGCTCGCCCACGAAGCGGCGCGCGCAGACTGCCGCGCCGAAACCTTGGCGAAGGCGGGCCTCACTCACCCCGGATCATCAACGTCGGCGAGCTACGACTCGGCATGCCACTCTGAATGGCGCATTTCTCGGGCCTAAAGATGCACTTCGTCTACATCCTGCAAAGCGAGGATGATCCCGAGCGCCACTACGTCGGATGCACGCACGACCTGCACGACCGCCTACGACGCCACAACGCAGCAGAAGTCAGCCACACAGCAAAGTTCCTCCCCTGGCGCATCAAGACATACATCGCATTTTCCGATGAACAGCGCGCGCGACTTCGAACATTACCTAAAGTCGCCTCCTCCGGCCGCGCGTTTGCGAAGAAACGACTGTCAGATCGCCGCGATCCGGACTTAGCTCCACGCATGTGCGGCATCGCTGGTTTCGTCAGCACTGACCAGGCGACGGATCGCACGCCACTGCTGCGCACGCTCGCCACCGCGCTGCAGCATCGCGGGCCAGACGACGACGGCTACTTCACCGCGCCTGGTGTCGGCCTCGCGATGCGCCGCCTCAGCATTGTGGACGTGGCCTGCGGCCAGCAGCCGATCGCGAATGAAGACGGCACGGTCCAGGTGGTCTTCAACGGCGAGATCTACAACTATCCCGAGCTGCGTGCACAGCTTGAGGCGCGCGGCCATCGCCTAACGACACAAGGCGATACGGAAACGCTTGTGCACCTTTACGAAGAGCACGGCACCGAGATGCTGCGGCGTCTCCGTGGCATGTTTGCGTTCGCGCTCTGGGACTCGCGTAAGCAGATGCTCTTTCTGGCGCGCGATCGTCTGGGCAAGAAGCCGCTGAATTACGTCGTCGCCGGCCAGACACTTTACTTCTCATCCGAGATTGCGCCGCTCCTCGAGCAGAAGCTCGCCCCATGGGAAATCGATCCGAGCGCGCTCGCTGCCTATCTGCAATTCGGCTACGTCTCCGCGCCGGGATCACTCGTTAGGCAAATCGTCAAGCTGCCGCCCGCGCATTTCCTCACCTGGCGCGCGGGTGAGATCGAGGTGCAGAGATACTGGTCGTTCACGCAGCGTCCGAAGCTCACCTGCAGCTACGAAGAAGCGCGGGAGCAGGTCCGCGCGAAGCTCGACGAGAGCATCCGGATTCGTCTGCGCAGCGATGTGCCGCTCGGCCTGCTGCTGAGCGGCGGGATCGACTCGAACGCGATCCTCGCCCGGCTGGTGCGCGGCTTGGACACGAACGTGCAGGCCTTCACGATTGGCTTCGCGGAGGAGGAATATGACGAGACGGCAATCGCACGCGCGTCCGCGGAGCACTTCGGGATTGAGCATCACGTGCTCACCGGCACGACCGATTTGCTCAAGCTTCTGCCCGACGTGGTGCGGCATTACGGGGAGCCATCGGCGGACAAGTCGGCTCTGCCAACCATGCTCGTCTCCGGCCTAACGAGACAGCACGTGAAGGTCGCGCTGAGCGGGGACGGCGGCGATGAAGCGTTCGCGGGCTATCCAAAACACCGGCTCGCGCGCTGGCAAAATCACGCGCTTCTGCCCAAGAGCGTGCGCGAGCGCTGGACACTCGCCTCGATGCTTGGCACGAGCTCACTGCCGAACAAACTTCGACGGCAACTCGTGCCTGAGACGCCAAGTTTGTTCTCGGGAGAGTTCTTCTCCGGCCAGTTCTTTCCGCAGATCACAACCGAGCTTTTACGCGCGGAGAGCAGCGCGTTCTTCGAGAAGCACGTCGCAGATTTTTGGCGCGGCGAGATGCCACCGCTCGAACGGATCCTGCAATGGGACGTGACCGATCCGTTGCCCAATTCGCTCCTCACCAAGCTCGATATCGCGAGCATGGCGCGCAGCCTTGAAGTCCGATCGCCGTTCCTCGACCACGAACTGCTCGAGCTGTGTGCGCGGTTGCCTAACGAGTGGAAGGTAAACCGGATGCAGGGCAAGCTGATCCTGCGTGACATGGTCGGCGATGACCTGCCTGCTGAGGTTCTGCGGGCAAAAAAGCGCGGCTTCTCCGTGCCGCTTGCGCGATGGTGGCGCAGTGAAGCGCGGCAGCAAATCCGCGATGGCTTGCTTCCGCTTCATCCCCGGTTGCGTCCTTACC
>JALYXP010000394.1 GCA_030947045.1 Verrucomicrobiota bacterium
TGCCGCTCCCCGCAGCAGGCGTTGAGGCCACTTGAAGTCCTGCACGCGGCTTTTTTGTCGCCCGAATCCTGACGCCCTGTGTCCGGTTTGGGCGGCTGCTATTTAAAGAGATGCCAACGATCAATCAGCTCATTCGCAAAGGACGAAACAAGATCTCGGTGAAATCAAAATCACCGGCTCTGAAGAATTGTCCGCAGCGCCGCGGTGTGTGCACGCAGGTCATGACGCGCACCCCGAAGAAGCCGAACTCTGCGCTCCGCAAAGTGGCCAAGGTTCGGTTGACGAACGGGCAGGAGATCATAGCCTACATCCCCGGCGAAGGGCACAATCTGCAGGAGCACTCAATCGTGCTCGTGCGTGGCGGACGAGTGAAGGATTTGCCGGGCGTGCGTTATCACATTGTTCGTGGAACGCTCGATAGCCTCGGGGTGGATGGACGGCGTCGCAGTCGTTCGAAGTATGGGGCGAAGCGGCCGAAGGCCGGCGGCGATGCCGCGGCAGCTGGCGCGAAGAAGAAGAAGTAATTTTTTAGAACTACGGAACCGGAACTCACATGTCTCGTCGGCGGAAAGTTTACAAGAAAGAGGAGAAGGTTGACTCGCGCTACGGCAGCGTCGCTGTCGCGCGTCTGATCTCTACCGTGATGAAGCGGGGGAAGAAGTCCCTCGCGGAACGCATCGTCTACACCGCGATCGATAAGTCGCGGGAGAATTCGGATGCGGTCGATCCGCTCGAAGTTGTAAACAAGGCGCTGGAGAATGTGCGTCCGCGTCTCGAAGTAAAGTCACGCCGCGTAGGCGGTGCGACTTACCAAGTGCCGATGGAAGTGACGCCGGCCCGTCAGGTTTCGCTCGCGATGCGGTGGATTGTTTCCTACGCGGATAACCGCCGAGGCATGCCGATGGCGGATGCGCTCGCGGCTGAGCTGAAGGACGCTGCGGCAGGTCAGGGCAACGCGATCAAGAAGCGCGACGACACTCACAAGATGGCGCAAGCGAACCGCGCCTTTGCACATTTCCGCTGGTAATAAAATGGCTACTGCGACTCTAGATAAACCGACGGCGACGACGAATCCGAATTCGCCGGATCGCAAGTTCCCGCTCGAAAAGACGCGGAACATCGGCATTGCTGCGCACATCGATGCGGGCAAGACAACGCTGACAGAGCGCATCCTTTTTTACACCGGAATGATTCACAAGATCGGTGAGGTGCATGAAGGCACCACCGTGACGGACTGGATGGAGCAGGAGCGTGAACGCGGCATCACGATCACGTCCGCCGCGACGACTTGCGCGTGGATGCAGAAGCCGGAGCCGGGCGTCTACAAGATGTTCGACGGCATCAAAATGCGCGTGAACATCATCGACACTCCCGGCCACGTGGATTTCACGGCGGAAGTGGAGCGTTCGCTGCGCGTGCTCGACGGCGCGATCGCGGTGTTCGATGCGGTCGCTGGTGTGCAGCCGCAATCAGAAACGGTCTGGCGTCAGGCGAATAAGTACGGCGTTCCTCGCATTGCGTTCATCAACAAGATGGATCGCGTTGGCGCGGACTTCGCGATGTCGATCAAGTCGATGCACGACAAGCTCGCTGCGAACGCGTGGCCGATCCTGATCCCGCTCGGCAAAGAAGATTATCTGAAGGGCCAGCTCGACGTCGTGAACCGCAAAGCGGTTCTTTATCTAGATAACGACGTGATGGGTTCGACCTACGAGGTCACCGACATCCCGGCTGAAGAGAAGGAGAACGTCGACAAAGCGTTCAACGATCTCGTTGAACAGATTTCGAACCTTGACGACGAACTCGCGGAAGCAGTTCTCGAGGAGAAAGAGATCACGCCAACGATGTTGAAGGCCGCGATTCGTCGTCAGACGATCGCGAACAAGTTTGTCCCCGTCGTCGGCGGCAGCGCGTTCAAGAACAAGGGTGTACAGTATCTGGTCGACGCAGTGATCGATTATCTGCCGGGTCCGCTCGACATTCCGCCGGCAGTCGGCCTCGATCCTGATAACACTGAGACGAAGATCGAAGCGCCGACAGATGACAACGGCAATTTCTGCTCGCTCGCGTTTAAACTTTGGAGCGATCCGTTCGTCGGCAAGCTCGTCTTCTTCCGCGTCTACAGCGGCACCCTTTCGAAGGGCGACACGGTTTACAATCCGCGCACGAACAAGCGCGAACGCATCTCGCGTTTGATCCAGATTCAGGCGGACAAGCGCGAAGACATCGAGACCTGCTACTCGGGTGATATCGCGGCGATCGTCGGTATTAAAAACATCACGACCGGCGACACGCTCTGTGATGAAGATTTTCCGATCCTGCTCGAGCCGCCTTCGTTCCCTGATCCGGTTATCTCAATGGCGATCGAGCCGAAGACGAAACAGGACCAGGAAAAAATGGGCGTCGCGTTACAGCGACTCTCAGAAGAAGATCCGACGTTCAAGGTCTTCACGCACGAAGACACCGGCCAAACCATCATCGCCGGCATGGGCGAGCTGCATCTCGAAATCATTCGTGATCGCATGCTGCG
>JALYXP010000440.1 GCA_030947045.1 Verrucomicrobiota bacterium
GCCCTACACCGATCGCCGGCTGGCGGATATCCCGCGGCGGCTGCAAGCCTACTTCAAGGCGCGCGGCTACTACAACGTAAAGGTCGACGCGACCGGCAAGCCGGAGGCGGCGAGCGGCGGCCGCGTGCCGGTGCGCGTCACCATTTCGCCCGGCGTTGTTTATTACTTCGACGGCTCCACTGTCACCGGCCTACAGCGGCTGCATCCCAGCTATGTCACGAAGCGCTTCAGCCAACTAAGCGGGAAGCAATACAACCCGCAGGTGGTCGACGATAAGTTTCGCGAGATGATGAAGAGCGGTCTCTTCAACATCCTGCAGATCAAGCCTGTGCCGGTGAACGGAAACCAGCTGCGGATGGACGTCACCGCCGAGGAGGCGAAGAGCAAGGAGTTCGGCTTCTCGTTAGGCTATGGCAGTTTCGCCGGGTTGATCGTTGGCACCTCCTACCGCGATCGCGACCTTTTCGGCTATGGCCGTCCGCTCACTACCTCGGCGGAATATTCCAGCCGCGGATACAAGGCCGACGTTCTTTACGAAGATCCTTATCTCTTCGATACCAACTTTCACCTCAAGGCCAGGGTCTCCGCGCTGACTTACGATTTCGATGGCTACTCGAAGTTCGAGATTGGCGGTCGCATCGATCTCGAGCGCGAGCTGACGAAGCAATATACCGTGGCTGCGATCCTGAGCGCCCGGCATGTGGAAGTCACGAGTGCCAATATCGCGCCTGAGTTCCTCGGCCGCACTTCCTATCAGGTGAACGCGATCGGCTACACCCAGCGGCTCGATTTGCGCAAGAGTCCGCTCGTTTCACCGCGGGGTTTCGTCTTCGATCAGACCCTGGACTACGCCGACAGCGCGCTCGGTAGCCAGGTCGATTTTGTCCGCGTCACGGGTCGAGCGAGCTACTACCTCTCTTTCGCGAAAGAGAAAAAGGTGGTGGAGGTGAACACCGGCTACGAAGGCGAAGAATCGGCCGCGTCGCGTTGGTTCCACCGTTCTATGCTCGCCTTCGGAGCGCGTGCCGGCGTGATCGAGAAAAACGGCGGTCTTGGAATTCCGATCGACGAACGGTTCTTCAACGGCGGCGGCAATAGCGTCCGCAGCTTCGGCGAACGCGAACTCGGCCCCAAGGATCGGGGCAATCCGATCGGCGGCGAATATTACAGCGTCTTCAACGCGGAGTACACCTTCCCGATTTACGGCGAGTTGCAGCTGGCGGTCTTCGCCGACGCCGGCAATCTCCTCGCCGATGCCTCCGATGCGGGCTTCAGCGATATGCGCTACGCGGTTGGACTCGGCTTGCGCTATCAACTACCGATCGGTCCGTTGCGAATCGATTACGGAGTCAATCCGAACCCGAAAGACAACGAGGCGTTCGGAGCGTTCCACTTTAGTTTCGGCTTCGCGTTTTAACGACTGGCCGGTTCAGCGCCTGCGAAGACCATGCCCCTCTCGTCGCGTCATCCCGAGCCGCTGCAGGACGGTCGAGGGATCTCACATAAGGTCGTGCCCTCTGCGCCACGCTCGTTACGCGATTGCACTCCGCATCATCGCCGCCGATGAACCGCTGCAGCTATCTGCTCCCGATCCGCCGCAACGCTTTTTCTGCAGAAGACGCGCGCGACTTTGCCGCCTACTTCCGAACACTCACAGCCGCAGATTGCGAAGTGATTGTTGTCGATGGTTCGCCGGATGACGTCTTCGCGCAGCACGCAAACGAGTGGGCCGCAATTTGCCGCCACCAGCCCGTCGACCCCCGTTTTGGCTATCAGAACGATAAGGTCAACGGCATCCACACCGGTGTGGAAATCGCGTCGTGCGAGAAGATCATCCTCGCTGATGACGACATCCGCTACACCGCCGCCGATATCGATCGGATGTGCATCTTACTGGACGGGAATGAAGTCGTGCGTCCGCAAAATTATCTCGCGCCATTACCGTGGTGGGCGCGCATGGAAGCTGCGCGCATGTTGATTAATCGCGCGAGTTTGAAGATTGGCGATTATCCCGGGACGTGCGCCTTCCGTCGCTCCACGATGCTACGCGTCGGCCATTACGACGGGGACGTCCTGTTTGATAACGAGGAGATCATCCGGCACTTCGCGATCGCGGGTGCGACGATCGATTATGCAATCGACTTCTTCGTTCACAAGCGTCCGCCGCTCCTCGCGAAGTGGAAGGAACAGCGCCCGCGTCAGGCTTACGAAGACTTCGCTTTGCGCGGCAAGACGGCGGCGTTCCTCGCCTTGCCGCTCGTCGTCCTCGCCAGCGCCATCGCGGCCGGTCTCATCGGGCTTCTCGCGTCGATCGCATTGATCGCGCTCATCTCTTTTGCGGTCGCGATCCTCGGCCGCGCGCGCGGCGAAGCGGAGAAGTTTTTCCCGGCGTCCATCCCGCTTTACGCGCCGCTCTGGGTCTTCGAACGCGCGGGCAGCACTTACTGGGCGATCTATTGGTATCTTCGTTATCGCGGCTACCCGTTTGGCGACAAATTACTAACCAAAGGCATCGGTCGCGACTGGGTCGCTGGCGGGAAAATCGCAGCTGCCCGAAAGCCTAAATGAAAAATAGAACGCCCGAGCTCGGCGACATCTCTGCCGTTCAATTTCGCCAGCATCTCCACGAAGTTGCCGACTGGATCGCAGACTACCGCGAGAATATCGCGAGCTACCGAATCTCGCCGAGTAAACCAGCTGGAGCGATCCGCGCGACCTTACCGAAAACGGCGCCGGAAGAAGGCGAGCCGCTCGCGGAGATCATCGGCGACATCGACCGTGTCATCATGCCGGGCGTGATGCAC
>JALYXP010000462.1 GCA_030947045.1 Verrucomicrobiota bacterium
ACGCCGTCTTTGAAGCGACTCACGGCACTGCGCCAAAGTATGCTGGCAAAGACATGGTGAACCCCGGCTCGGTGATTTTGTCCGGCGAGATGATGTTCCGCTACATGGGCTGGACGGAAGCAGCGGACTTGATCGTGAAGGGCCTAAACGGCGCGATCGCGAGCAAGCGCGTGACCTATGATTTCGCGCGTTTAATGGAAGGCGCCACGAAGATCAAATGCTCCGAGTTCGGTCAGAACGTGATCGATCACATGTGACGCCAATAGCCTCTCGATGACAAAGTCGCGCCTTGAGCCGCAGACCGGCACCGCCTTTGAGCTGAAGGCCGGGCAGATTCTGCGCGTGGTCGATATTGAAGGAGAACAGGTCGCCGATCTGACTGCCTTTTCGCGATCTGACTCAACCGAGTGGTTGTCGTCGGGCCGCAGCATTGACTACGCTAACACGATCTACCTAACGAAAGGTCACACCCTCTACTCGAATCGGAGCCAGCCGATGTTAACCATCATCGAGGTCGATGTCGGCCGGCACGACTTCCTGCTCACGCCTTGCAGCCGGGAAACTTTCGAGATCATCTACAAGAACACTGAGCCGCATCCGAGTTGCTTCGAAAACTTGTGGCGCAACCTCGCCGAGTTCGGTATCGCGCCGGACAGGATCCCGACGACGCTGAACATCTTCATGAACGTCGAAGTTGGCGCGGACGGTACGTTGAGCATTCTGCCGCCGCGTTCCCGAGCAGGGGACGGGCTCACTCTGCGCTCGGAAATGGATTTGATCGTCGGTCTAACGGCATGCTCAGCCGAACTTTCGAACAACGGTAGTTTCAAGCCGATTGGATACGAAATCTGCGACGGCGATTGAATCGACCTTTTCACGAGCCGAGCTTCCAAATCCGCGTTCTTTTTCCTGCACCGCGCTTTCCTTCAAATCGCTTCCGTTGAAAACACGCTCCGAACGCGTATTCTATCATATGAAAACAAAACTCACTGCTCTTGCTTTGCTCTCCGTGATCGGCCTTGTCCTGTCCGGTTGCGCCGGCACCGGGACCACAACCACCACGACCACGCAGACTGATCGAACCCACAGTTCGATGTACGCGCGCTAACCGACTCACCCCTTCCGGTTGCAACCGCGGGAGCGCTCCGCGAGGCAGCGGTTGCAAACGGAAAGGCGTGACTCTTCGAGCAGCGTGCCGCTCCTCAAGATTGGCTGATTGACGTCCGCAACGTGATTGTGCCACGATTGCCTTTCGCCTATGCGTGCAATCTGGAAAGGCAGTATCAGCTTCGGATTGGTCTATATCCCGGTGGCTGTTTATCCCGCGACGCGGGAGGAGAAACTCAGCTTCCGGCAACTCAGGTCTTCCGACCTGAGTCCGATCAAATACAAAAAAGTCGCGGAGGCTGATTCACAGGAAGTGACGCCCGATCAGATCGTGAAGGGTTTCGAGTACGAAAAGGGACGCTACATCATCTTGAAGGACGAGGACTTCGCGAAAGTGAAGATCGAGTCCACGCATTCGATCGACATTACAGACTTCGTTGAGGTGGAACAGGTCGACCCGAAATTCTTCTACAAACCTTACTTCCTCGAACCGCAGAAAGGTGGCGAAAAGGCTTACGGGCTTCTTCACAAGGCTCTATCGAAGACCGGCAAGATAGGTATCGCCAAAGTGGTGATCAGTAACCGTGAACACCTTGCGGCGGTGAAGCCAGACGGCTTGTTTCTTATTCTGGAGCTCATGCACTTTGCACACGAGATCCTTAGTGCCGACGAGTTAAAGAACGGGCCGGACAAAGAAGTCGGCGAGAAAGAGCTGAAGATGGCGGAGGCGCTCATCGATAGCATGGCGGGGCCTTGGGAACCGGAGAAGTATCGCGATGAGTATCGGACCGCCGTGCGCGAACTTATCGAGCAGAAGGCGCAGAACAGGGAGATCGCGGGCAATGCCCCTGCGCCTAGACCTGCCACCAACGTCGTGGACCTCGTGAAAGTCTTACAAGAGAGCTTGAATCGAAATCAGAGTACGCGGAAGGCGAAGCCGGGACGTGCACGCTCCACCAGCGCACTCGTGAAGCAGCGCCGCAGTAAAGCTGCGTAAGTCGCGCAATCCGGGCAAATCGAGCGACGGGGCGCCGTCATCCTGAGGCGGCGCAGCGCGCTCGAAGGATCTCACATTCGCAGATGCGGCGTTGCGGTCTCACACGGGGGGCGATTCACGCGCGGACTGCATGGCTCGCTTTCCTTGATGAAAGGGTTCCTGGCAGGTAGAGAGGTCCCTCGACTTCGCTCGGGATGACAGGGTAGACGCGCGCTTTGAAATCAAGAAGGCGAGCCCCTTGCGAGACTCGCCCCCTCTCAACCCCAATTGTTACGCTTAGAAATCTCTGTCTTTGGCTTCGGTGATGAAGCGAACTTTATCTCGGCTGCCGGTGCGAGCCGGAGCTGGCGGCACACCCGGCTTAGGATAGTCAGCCGTGACCTGTCGGTTCGCGGTCGGCACTAACCGGACAGCACCCTTGGCGTTGTTACGCCAGCCATTCGGATCAGCGTATTCCTCACCCGAGTGGTGCAGGCCGCTGACCTGATCTTCAAGCCCCGTACCATAGTGCGGGTCTAAGACGGTCGGTGTAACGAACACGAGCAGGTTCCGTTTTACACGCTCGTTGCTGCGGCTTTGGAAGAAGTAACCAAGCACCGGCACGTCACCCATGACCGGCACTTTCGTGCGAGACTTACGGACTTCGTCCTGAATGAGACCACCGATGGCGAGAGTGTCACCACTCTTGATCAACACATTGGACTCGAGCGAGCGAGTATCGATGATCGGGCTGGCGACGTTTGCGCCTTGGAAGTTGAAGATCTGGTCGCCTACTTTGTTGCTGATCTCGGGCTTCACCGACAGCGTTACAAAGCTATCTTTGTTAACCGAAGGCCGAACCAGAAGCGTATTGCCGAACACCTTATCCTGGAAGCCGTTGAATACTGGTGGCAACAAAGTGCCGGTAGCAGATGCGCCGCCCGGCTGCACTTCAGGCACTGGCTGAGCGCGGACAATCTGGATTTTCGCGGGCAGGTTATCAGCCGTGACGATGCGCGGGTTCGCCAGGAACTCGGCGTCGGCATCTTCGTTTAACGCCTGCAACGTGACCGACATTTCGGGGACTGAAAGGATTGCAAAGGCGCCCTGCGCGAGGTTGCCAAAGTTACCGATGATATTGTTATTCGAGCTATTTAGGGTGAAGCCGCCCGTATTCGTGCCGTAGCTAATCTTCTTCGGTGAGTCCGCGCTGCCGACAACGCCGCTCCAGTTGATGCCGTAGGCCTGCTTCGGATTAGCAGTAACTTCTACGAGACGGGCTTCGATCATGACCTGCTTTGTCGGACGGTCGATCTGGACCAAGAACTGCCGGAAATTGTCGAGGTTGCTGATCGACTCGCGATAGAAAACGGTATTAGTCCGCACATCAAATTGTGGATCCAGGCCGCTGTGCAGTTGATTTTTGATGAGCGCCAACAAATCCGTGTTTATAGCAACCGACCCACTGGACATCTGCGCTGCTTGCCCGGCGACGCCACCGCCGCCGCCTGCTCCACCGGCGCCGCCAACAGCTGTTGCTGATACCGTCAAGGCTTCCGGCTTTGCGACGCGAGCATAGCTAAATTGGTAGCTGCCACTTTCGGTCGCTTCCTTCTCCTGCTCGGCCGCCGTCTTCACGTAGTAGACGTCGTTCATCTTCTTCATGATCAAGCCCTTCGACTGCGCGATGATCTCGATCGCTTGAAGTGCTGTAACGTTTTCTAACCGCATCGTGACACTCGACCCAGGAGGGATCTGATCGCTCACGACCATGTTGATCTTCGCCTGGCGGGCGAGCAGGCGCAGCACTTGGCCGACGTCGTCGCCCTGAAATTCACGGACGCCGACGCCGCCGCTTTCGACAACTGAATCGCTCACCGGAACCTGAGTCGTTGCGGCCGTTCCCGTCGCGGTAGCTGGCGTGGCGGGCGCGACTGGAGCGGTCGAAGCTTGGACGAGAAGCAGTTCATTGCTCGCCGGGTTACCGGTCGGCAATGCTGTCGCCGAAGACGTTGATTTTGTCGGGAGAACCGGAGCTGAAGCTACCGGGACTGTCTGCATCGGGCTCGCAAGCGGCGCCGCTGCGGGAGTGAGCTGCGCTTGCGCGATCGGGAGTGCCATCAGCATGGCCGCCGCTCCGCAGGCGAGATGTTTAAAATATGACATAGGTATGATGAGGTTGAGG
>JALYXP010000028.1 GCA_030947045.1 Verrucomicrobiota bacterium
TCCTCGTGATCGACGATACCGAACTGCTGTTGCTCTTTGCGGAGGAAATCCTCTCGACGGCGATCCCGGAACTAAAAATCGTCACGGCTTCGTCCGGCTCGGAAGGTGTCGCGCGTGCTCTTGCCCTAAAACCGGATGCGGTTCTGCTGGACTACAGCTTGCCTGATATCACCGGTGATGAGGTCTGCCGCCAACTTCTGGAAGAGCAGGTCACCACCGGAATTCCGGTCACGATGATGTCTGGCCACGTGCCGGAAATGAATGCGACGGCGGAACGGTATGAAAACGTCGTGGCGACAATCGCAAAGCCGTTTTTGTCGCACGCGCTGGTCAGCCTTGTGCGTGAGGTACTGGACGGGGAGCGGCCACGAATGCCGCGTGCTCGAATCGCCGTGCCGGCATCAGAGCCGTCGCCACTGGTTCTCGAGACCCCATTGGCGGAGCCTGAGGCGGCAGCACCTGTTCCTCCCGACAGAGAGGTCGAGCACGATCAAGCGGTCGACGACATCTCCGAGGCCCCCGCGCCGATTCGCATCTCCGATACTCCGCCGCACGCACCGTCTGAGCCGCAAAATTCGCCGGTGGAGGAAGCCGGACGAGCGCCCAAGATTCTCGCGACGGCGATCGAATCTCCTGTCGAACCCCGTGAACGGTGTGTCGCGCCGTCGGTAGCGTCCGTCGCCGTTCAAGAAGCGCGTCGCGAACCGCCACCGTCTCCACCGACGCACGAGCACCGGGAACCGTTCACGCCGCACCTCAGCGCGCCGATCGAGCGACTTCCGCCTTCGTCGTCGACGCATGCGTCCCTCTACGCTGCTCCTGCTCTGGCCGCCGTAGCGATTCCGTCGGCTAAAAGTAATGCCGTCGTTCTCGCCGTCCCATTGGAGGTTCTCGCGATGCAGTTCTCGCCGACCTTACAGATGGCCGCGATCCGCGCGCGTCCGTGTTCGCCGACGGTAGCGTTACATGTCCACCCGCAAGCTCTGCACGGCTTTGCTCTGCCCGAAGCTGGTTTCGAGTTGGGCGGCGTGCTGCTGAACGCGCGCGGTCACATCGAGACGGTGCGCTTAACGCCCACACGATTGCCTCTTCCGCGCCAGGCAGCAGCCGAGCCACTTCGCGTCAGCGATGTCGCAATCCTGCCGGCGAAAGGTGGCGAGACGATGGAGCTAATCCCGACTGCCATCTCGCCGATGACGATGCAGCTCTTCGCTTCGTTTGAACTCGCAGGAGTCGAGCTCTCCGCGACGTTCGGCGTCGCCTCGCTGGTGTTACAATCACGCGGCGCCGAAATCCGCGTCACGCTGCAGCCAGGCGGACCGACGACCGGTGCAACGTTTAAGACAGCACAGGTGTTGCTGGACCGGGAAGCGCGCATCGCCGAGATCCTGCTCGACGCGACGGCGTAACGGTGCGCGCCGACTAGCTCGCGACGCGGCCTTTGAGAAACGGCTCGAGTTCCTCAATCCCAAAATCAGCCAGCACGTCGCCGTCCCAGTCCATCGTCGGCGTTTTCGTCTGACCGGAGAGCTCCTGCAGTTTCTTCATCTTCGAATCACTGCCGCGCACATCGACCGTCTCGTATTTGATCTGGTGCTGGTCGAGGTAATCCATCGCGGCCTTGCAATAAGGGCAGCCCGTTTTCACATACAGCGTCGGCTTCATGCTCCCTATTCGCGTGCGAGTCGCGCGACGGCTGTCGCATCAATCTAGACCCAGCGCCTGAAACGTCGCGTCGACGTAACGGAAATGCGTGTCGAGCGAGCAGAGCGCTTCGATTTCCGCAGCCGGCACCAGCTTCGTGATCTCAGGTTCGGCCTTCGCGTTTTCCGCGAACGACGCATCACCTTTCCAGGTGCGCATCGCTGCGCGCTGGACCGCTTCGTAGGCGGTTTTGCGTTCCGCTCCCGCCCGCGTGAGAGCGAGCAAGACGGACTGACTGCCGTAAAGCCCTTTGGTGAGTGAGAGATTCCGCTCCATGTGCTCCGGATAAACCTGCAGTCCGTCGACCAGCTCGCGCAGCTTCACGAGCATGTAGTCAAGCAACGTGCAGCCATCCGGCAGGATAATCCGCTCAGCGCTCGAATGGCTGATGTCGCGCTCATGCCAGAGAGCAACGTTCTCGAGCGCCGTGACCGCATGACCGCGAATGACGCGGGCGAGGCCACTCAACCGTTCACCGGTGATCGGGTTGCGCTTATGCGGCATCGCAGAACTTCCCTTCTGCCCTTCGCCGAAGAACTCCTCTACTTCGAGAACTTCAGTCCGTTGCAAATGTCGAAACTCTGTCGCCCATCGATCAATGCTGGACGCAATCAACGCCAGCGTCGTGACGAACTCTGCATGACGATCGCGCTGCACGATCTGCGTTGATAATGTCGCCGCCTTGAGACCAAGCTTGTCGCAGACAGAGCGCTCGATCGCCGGATCGAGATGGGCATGTGTCCCGACCGCGCCGCTGAGTTTTCCTACCCGCACGCGTTCGATCGTCTGGCCGAGTCGCTCCTCCGCCCGGCCAAATTCGTCATACATCAACGCGAGCTTCAGCCCGAACGTGATCGGCTCCGCGTGGATGCCATGGCTGCGTCCGATCATCGGCGTCATCTTGTAGCGCCGCGCTTTCTCGGCGACTGCGGCGCGCAACGCGGCCAGGTCCTCGGCTAAAATTCGCCCGGCCTCCGTCAGCTGCACTGCGAGCGTCGTGTCGAGCACATCGGAGGACGTTAATCCCTGGTGCATCCACCGCGCCTCGGGTCCGACTGACGCTGCCACGTTTTCGAGGAAGGCGATGACGTCGTGATTCGTCCGCTTCTCGATCTCCGCGATCTCAGGCACGGAGAAACGCGCCCGCGCGCGGATCGCATCCGCATCCGCCTGTGGGATTTGGCCGAGCTGCGCCATCGCCTCGCAGGCGAGCGTTTCAATCTCCAGCCAGATTTCGAATTTTCGTTGTTCCGACCAAAGAGTGCGCATCGCTGCGCGCGAGTAACGCTCGATCACCCGATGAAATTAGGGGCGTCGCCGAACGGCCGAAAGGCATTTGTACGCAAAAAAACGCCGGCCTGCGTGGAAGCAGGGCGGCGCTTCTAAAATTGCGGAAGAACGGCGCGTCTTAGCAGACGCGAGCGCGCGTGAAGCGTCCGTTGCTCTCGACGCGGACCTGTCCGCTACCGAGGAGGTCAGCGACGGCGGCCACCGTTTCCTTGGTGTTTTTCGTGCACGAGCTGACCGCGAGAATAAGGTCGCCGAGAGAGAGTTTCTTTGGCGTGAGGATCTGAATGTTTTTGTTCATGAGGTTGCTCCTCTCTTCAGCAGTTGTGATGCCACGAGCTGCCATCCGAAGTTGACGACGCATGCAGCGGAATCGCTGGCGGGCGCATTCCTGCGCGTTGCGAAATCGCTGACATTTGCGTCAGCCGTTAGACACGCAGGCGCGCAGCAGAAATTCGCGTCAGCTACTGCTGGCGGTCTCGATTCTCGGGAACAACGGCACGGGCTTCGCGACGGTGTGGCCGTCGGGTAGCTTCCCCCACGCTGCTTCCGAGAGGTTCAAGTGATGGCTATCCCAATTCAGCTGATACAGGATTCCCTCTGCAGCCTTAGGTAGGACCGGCGAAAGTAACAGTCCGACGATGCGTAGCGACTCAGCTAACCCGTAAAGGACCTGATCGAGTGTTTCGGAACGTTCGGGATCCTTGGCGAGCTTCCAAGGTGCAGTAACCTCAACGTAGGTGTTACAGGCAGTGACGAATTCATTCACGGCCAGCAGCGCGGCCTGCGGCTGAAACTGATCGAGCTCGCGCCGATAACTGGCCACAGCCTCTGCTGCTTCGGCGCGCAGCGGACTGTCGTCGCCGGAGCGGCGCAGAACGCCTGCACGATAGCGCTGGCTCATGCTTAGTGCGCGGTTGAGCAGGTTACCGATGTTATTGGCAAGATCGGAGTTGAAGCGTTCAATCAAGCGCTGCTCAGAAAAGTCAGAATCCTTACCCGTCGCAATGTCACTCATCAGGCAGTAGCGCAAGGCCTCCGCGCCATAGGTATCGGCGAGCACGTCCGGAT
>JALYXP010000059.1 GCA_030947045.1 Verrucomicrobiota bacterium
CTTCACATCTTCGCTGTGTTGCGTCGAGATGACGACGTTCGAGATCCCGACCGGCTTGCCGTCGTCGTAAATAACCGACACCTGCGACTTCGCGTCCGGACGGAGCCAATCGGCCTTGCCGCTTTTGCGAATGCGGGTGAGTTCGCGCCCAAGCCGGTGCGCAAACATGATCGGTGCGGGCATCAATTCTTCGGTGTCGTCGCAGGCAAAACCGAACATCAGGCCTTGATCGCCGGCGCCTTGCTCGGCTGACTTTTTGCCTTTCGCCTTTTTCGCATCAACGCCTTGCGCGATGTCGGCTGACTGACAGGTGATGATGTTCTGGACGAAAAGTTTATCGGCGTGAAAAACGTCGTCGTCGTTCGTGTAACCAATCTCGCGAACCGCATCGCGGACGATCTCGACGTAATCCAATTTCGCCTTCGTCGTGATCTCTCCACCGACGATGACAACGTTGCTTTTCGCATAAGTCTCACACGCGACGCGGCTCTTTTTGTCGACGGCAAGGCAGGCGTCGAGGACGGCATCAGAAATCGTGTCGCAGACTTTATCCGGGTGACCTTCACCGACGGATTCGGAAGCAAAAATGAAGCGGCGGAGCATGTGAAAAGCGGGTGAGAGTGGTAGCGAGGGTTTACGAACGGACGGACCATGTTGGATCATATTGACCAATCATGATGCGTAGATGTATCGTTTCGCCAGCCGATGCCGTCAACTTTAAATTTCCTCCGTTTGCTGGCTGATCCGACGCGCTTGCGGATGCTGCTTTTACTGGAGCGGGAGGAGCTTTCGGTCGCCGAACTGCAGGAGATTCTCGGCATGGGTCAGTCGCGAATTTCGAGCCACCTGGCGCAGCTGAAACGCGCCGGGGCGGTGGCTGATCGGCGTGCCGGAAAAAATGTCTACTACGGCATCGTCCGGACTGCTGAGCCGAACGCCGCGCGCGCGCAGATCAACGACCTGATGCGAACGCTCGCGCGTGAAATTCCGGAGACGGCGCATGATGAAACCGCACTCAAACTCGTCCTGCGGAAGCGGAAGGATCAGGCGCGCGAGTATTTCGATGAGCTCGCCGGAAAGTTTGGTCGCAGCTATGTGCCGGGACGTTCATGGCAAGCGCTGGCGCACACTTTGATCGCGCTTTTGCCGGCGCAGAACGTGGCTGACCTTGGCGCGGGCGAGGGGACGCTTTCGCAGCTGCTGGCGAAGACCGCGAAGCAGGTTATCGCGATCGATAATTCCCCGAAGATGGTGGAATTTGGGTCGGCACTCGCGACGCGTCACGGGTTCGCGAATTTAGAATACCGGCTCGGCGACATTGAAGATCCGCCGATCGCGAAAGGCACGATCGACCTCGCGATTCTTAGCCAGGCGCTGCACCACGCGATTCATCCGGAGCGTGCGATCGCGGCGGCCCATCGGATTCTCAAAAAAGCCGGACGGCTCGTTATTCTCGACCTGCTCAGCCACCGCTTCGAACGTGCGCGCGAGCTGTATGCGGATCATTGGCTTGGCTTCAGCGAGGTCCAGTTACACGAGTTGCTGGAAAGCGCCGGATTTAGCAAAATCGAGGTCACGGTCGTCGCGCGGGAGAAAGAAAGCCCGCATTTCCAGACGGTCTTCGCCACCGGCAGCAAATAAAATTAGCGACGCTCCCTTAGCGCCGTAATTGGATGGCATGCGAAGACATAAGCTTGTCGCCCTGCTGCTGTGGTTATGCGGAGCAGCGGTGTCGTCGGCGCAATGGACTGTCACTTCTAGCGAAAGCGAATTCTCTGCTGGCCGCCGGGTCGAGCATCGACACATCGTGGCCACTGCTCCGGCCGGTGAAGCCACGCTCGATGTCGCGTTGTTCTCGAGCAAGACCGCGACGTTGCGCGTGATCGATGATCCGAGTTCGAGCTCGGAATTGTCCCAGATCGTTCCGCGCAACAACGGCATCGCAGGGGTAAACGGCGGCTATTTCGATCCGCAACACGCGCCGGTCGGGCTGCTCCTCAGTGACGGCCACGTCGTTGCGCCGCAGCAAAAGGCGCGCCTGCTCAGTGGCGTTGTGAGCGTGGTGAATGGGCGTGTGCAGGTGCAGCGGGCGGCTGAGTTTTCGCTGAAGAGTAAAGCGACTGCGGCGCGACAATGCGGGCCTTTTCTGGTGGAGGGCGGCAAGGCGATTCCCGGGTTAAACAACGAACGTGAAGCGCGTCGAACGTTCGTTCTCACCGCAGCTGGCGACCGCGCGGCGATCGGCTTCAGCTCACACCTGACACTGGCAGAACTCGGCGGATTGCTCGCGAGTCCGGGCATTCTGGGCGACGCGAAAGTGCAGCGCGCTCTGAATCTCGATGGCGGATCTTCGAGTGGCTTCTGGTTCGCTGGCGAGCGTGGTGCGTTTGCGATCTCGGAGCAGAAGACGGTGCGGGATTATCTGATTGTCGCTCCGAAGTAGCTGCGACGCCCGGCGCTTGACTGGTCTCGCGAGCGTCGAAACCTTCGTCTTCTGATGCGCACGTTCGGCAGATTCACAAAGGGCCGTGAAACATTTTTCGGCGAAGTGCGCGGCGACGAGGTTCATCGCCTAACGAGTGCGCCATGGTTGGCCGGCAACTTGGAGGGCGGCGGCTTTGCGCTCAACGATCTGGAAATCAATGTGCCCGCTACGCCGAGTAAGCTGATCGCCGTTGGCCTCAACTACGCCGACCACATCGCAGAGATGAAGCGGACGCCGCTTGGCACTCCTTTGATCTGGTTCAAGGCGCCGACTTCCCTACTGCCGCACGGAGGCGCGATCGAAATCGCGTTTCCGGAGCACCAGACGGATTTTGAAACGGAGCTCGCTATCATAATTGGTCGCCGAGTGAAGAACGCTACGCCGGAAAATGCGCTGGCGTCGGTGTTCGGTTACACGATCGCAGAAGATATCAGCGATCGGGATCTGCAGAAATCGGAGAAGCAGTTCGCGCGCTGCAAATCATTCGACACCTACACGCCGCTCGGGCCGTTCATCTACACCGATGTCGATGTCACTGACCTGTCCATCGCGCTGCGTCAAAACGGCCAACTGAAGCAGGAGGCGCGCACCAGCCAGATGATCTATGGCATCGCCGAGATCGTAGCGTTCGCGAGCACGGGGCTGACATTGCTGCCCGGTGACGTGATTCTCACCGGCACGCCGTCGGGCGTCGGCCCAATCCGGCACGGTGACGAGCTGGAAGCGACGATTGGAGATTGGCCGCCGTTGCGGAATCGCGTGGTCAACAGCGCGAAATAAATGCGCTACGCGGAATTTCATCGCGGGCGGTTACATCCCCGAAGCGAAGATGATGCGATCTAAGCAGTGGTTCCCCCGGAGCCTAAAAACGTCGAATGGAGAATTGTCGAAAGTTTTGCTCGACTCACCGCACGCCGGTTGCAGATAACCAACAACGCTAAAGATCGAGCTGCCTCAACGACCTTTCACTCAACCCTATGAAAACACTGCTAACCGTTTCCTTCTGCTCACTCACACTTGCGCTGACTTCGTTCGGCCAGACCTCGCCCGCGCCTGCTGGTTCGCCCGCTTCAGCGAGTGCACCGGCCGCAACGATGGCGCCCCCGGCGACGACAACTGCTCCGGCTGGACAGCCTGCCCCCACAGCGCCGGCAGCTGGAATGCCGCCTGCCGCGGGAATGAGCCCTGTCGCCGGAATGCCGCCTGCCGCTGGCATGACTCCCGCCGCTGGAATGACGCCCGCTAATGGTGCGCCTGCTACGACGACCGCGCCCGTTACGGGAACGACGCCCGCCGTAGCCGCGACCGCCTCGGGGACTTCCGCCTCCGCTTCGCCTGCCCCCGCGCCTAAGGACATGAGCACGGGCAACATCCTGATCGATAAGTTCCACAAAGGCGGCCCGATCATGTGGCCGATCTTGCTCGTTTCGATTATCGCAATCGCAGTCGTGTTGGAGCGTGTCGTCTGGTGGCTCTTCCGTTGGATGCGCCGCGACCCGAAACGCATCGAGAAAGTTTTCACTGCGATCGAAAACGGTGACGTTGCCGAAGCTTCCCGCCTTTCGCGCGGTTCGCGTGATCCCGTGCTGCGCATGATGTGGAATGGTTTGAACCACCAACACGCCTCTCTTCAGGGAGCGCTTCAGGTCGCTGCAGGTATTGAGATCAAACGCGCCGGCCGATTCCTCGTCGTCATGGATACTCTCGTGACGCTGGCCCCGTTGCTCGGTCTACTCGGCACGATCACGGGTCTGATGAAGTCTTTCGGCGAGCTCGGAAATGAAGAGCTCGCTGTTCAAGCTGTGACGGGTGGTATCTCGGAAGCGCTGATTGCGACTGCCGGCGGTCTCGGAATCGCTATCTTCGCGCTGATTCCGTTCAACTTCTTCACGTCCCGCGTGTCTAACTTAGAGTTCGAACTGCAGACTGCTGCGACGAACCTTGAAGTTATGCTTGAGGCCCAGAATAAAGCCCGCCACGAACCGGCGATCGAAGCCGCGCGCTAATACCGGAAACTCCCGAGATGCAGCTCGCTTCTCCCATCGCGAAAAAGCACGCGCGGATCGAGATCATTCCGTTGATCGACATCATGTTCTTCCTGCTCGCCAGCTTCATGATGGTGAGTATCAGCCAGACCAC
>JALYXP010000068.1 GCA_030947045.1 Verrucomicrobiota bacterium
ACGATGCTCTGCGGGTGCACGACCACTTCCCCGCGCGACATCTCGACGCCGAAGAGCCAGCGCGCCTCGATCATTTCCAGGCCTTTGTTGAAGAGCGTCGCCGAATCGATCGTGATCTTCGGGCCCATGTTCCAGGTTGGGTGACGCAGCGCTTGCCCCACGCTAATGGAGGCGAACTGCTCCACTGGCGTTTCGCGAAACGGTCCTCCGGAAGCGGTCAGAATCAGGCGACGAACTTCGGACGCGCGACCGTCGAGGCATTGAAAGATCGCGTTATGTTCGCTGTCGACCGGAAGAATCCGCACACCTCGCTTCGCAGCAGCCGACATGACAATCTGGCCCGCCATCACAAGAATTTCCTTACTCGCAACGGCAAGATCCTTGCCCGCGTCGATAGCGGCTAGTGCTGGACGCAGACCGCCCGTCCCGACAACCGCGATGAGGATCATTTCCGCATCAGCCAACGTCGCGATCTCGGACAAGCCAGCTTCGCCCACGAAAATCTTCGGCGAGTAGGTAAGTGCATCGCGTAGTTCGGCCACTTTCGTTTCGTCGACGATGCAGATCGCGGCAGGGCGGAACTCATTTGCCTGTGCGGCTAATTTTGCCGCGCTCGAGTTCGCCGCCAGACCGATGATCTCCATGCGGTCCGGGATATCGCGAGCGACCTTTGCCGCGCTTTCACCAATCGAGCCCGTCGCGCCGAGCACGACTACACGCTTTGGGGTCTTTTTGGACAGAATTGACAAAATTTTGCAGAATTTCGAATTGTCAGAAGGAAGCTTCCTCGCTGCGACCAAGACGATACTTCCTTTTGAACTGCAGACTTTCGCATCCGAAGTTCAGGACCAACCCGTCGTTGATGCCCGTAGCAGTAAGATAGTTTACGAGTTGAATCTCATGCACTTTGCTCAGCGCCTGCACGGCTTTTAGTTCGACAATCAGGGCGCCATTCACGAGGAGATCAGCGACGAAGCTGCCGACGATCTCGCCGCCGTAGGAGACAGAAATTGGCTTTTCCATCGCGACGCTGAACTCTGCTCTGCGCAGTTCGATGGCGAGTGCGTTGCAATAAACGGATTCGAGAAAACCGTGACCGAGCGCAGCGTGCACTCGCATCGCACAGCCGATCACCTGTCCGGCAAGGTCGTAGCTTTTTGTCTTCTCCGAAATTTTGTCGATTTTGTTAATTCTGTCTAAAATCAGGGCACGCGCACGACCAAGCGCAGGTAAACGAAAAGCAGCGGCGCAGTGAAGAGCAGGCTGTCGATCAAGTCGAGCGCGCCGCCGATTCCCGGGAGGAAATTGCCCGAGTCTTTCACGCCGGTGCTACGTTTTATGATTGATTCGGCGAGGTCACCGATGACCGCCGCGAATCCGAGCAGCAAGCCGAGCACGGTCGCGTGGGTCCAAGTCAGGACACCGAGCTTATTCGGCATCAGCGCAAAGAACCCAAGACTTGCGAGCAGCGAGAAGGCGAGCGCGCCGGCGAAGCCTTCCCAGGTCTTCTTCGGACTGATGTGCGCGATCATCTGGTGTTTGCCGATCACGCTCCCAGTAAGGTAGGCGCCCATGTCGCTGAACTTCGTGATCGCGATGAGATAGAAGACGTAGAATTGCCCCTGCACCGCGCCAGAGGGGGAGCGAGGGACGACATAGACGATCTTGGTGATGAAGTTAAAAAGCCAGACGACGTAGAGCAGGCCGAAGAGTGTGTATGCCATCGTCCGCAGGGGCGCGTCGTCGCGCAGGCTTTCAAACATCTGCCGGGCGAACACCGTCAGCAGAAAACCGAGCAGCACCGTCATTTCAAAGTCGTAGGATTGCGCCGGACCAACCTTCGAAAAGTAGTAGAAACTGCCGACGAGCATGATGCTCGCGCAGATCATCGCGGTGATCTTGAAGTTCGGGAGGCCCTTGTGATCGAGCATGCCGTAGAACTCCCAGAGCGTGAGCAACCCGAAGGCGGCGATAAGCCCGAAAAACGCCAGCTCGTAGCCCGAGAATATGATCAGCAGCGCGACCGACCACATCGCGATCGTACTCGCGAAACGGAAGATGAACGTCAGCTTCTTCGTGACCGGCTTTGGGTTCGCACGATCGACCGTAGCTGCCATGGCCAACCACCATCCAAAGCGCGGCAGAATTTGTCCACAGATTACGCAGATTTTCGCAGGTGATAGCAGAATGATCGTCGCCCGAGCGAAGCCGGTGGGCCCCGCGGTGTAACCGGCGTCTTTGCCACGGGGTCTTTCCACTTCGCTACTCTCCGGTCGAGATGACTTTGCGCCGGAGCCTTGCCCGACTACTCTTCTTGCCGTGAGCAAGACGATGCCTGCGGTGGTGAAAGCTCGGTCGGAGCCCGGGCTGGAATTACAGGAAGTGCCGCTGCCCGAAGTCGGCCCGAATGACGTTCGGATCCGCGTGCAGAAAGCGTCGATCTGCGGGACGGACGTTCACATTTACAATTGGGACGCGTGGGCGCAGAAAACGGTTCCGGTGCCGCTCGTCATCGGCCATGAATTCGTCGGGGTGATCGATCAAGTCGGCAGCGCGGTGAAAGATTTCAAGGAAGGCGAGCTCGTCACGACGGAGGGGCACATTGTGTGCGGCCATTGCCGAAATTGTCTCGCGGGCCGGCGCCATCTTTGTCCGAACACGAAAGGCATTGGGGTCAATCGACCGGGCGGTTTCGCGGAATTCGTCAGCGTTCCCTCGACGAACATCTGGCGTTGCGATCCCAGCATCCCGCTCGATGTGATCTCGTGCTCGGATCCGCTCGGAAACGCGGTCCACACGGCGTTGTCATTCGATCTTGTCGGCGAAGATGTGCTCATCACCGGCGCGGGTCCGATCGGTTGCATGGCGGTGCCGATCGCGAAGATGGCCGGCGCGCGAAAAGTGGTGATCACCGACGTGAATCCTTATCGCCTGGACATCGCGCGAAAGATGGGCGCAACCCTAACGATCGACGTCCGCGAAACGAGGCTCCAGGACGCGATGCACGATCTCGGGATGAAAGAAGGCTTCGATGTCGGCCTCGAGATGTCGGGTAATCCAAAGGCGTTTACCGACATGCTCGACGTGATGGTGAACGGTGGCCGGATCGCGATGCTCGGCATTATGCCGGGAAGCGCGGCGATCGATTGGAACCTCGTCGTTTTCCATGGGCTGACGATCAAGGGGATCTATGGCCGCGAGATGTTCGAGACGTGGTATAAGATGACTGCTCTGCTGCAGAGTGGGCTCGATATTTCGCCCGTCATCACGCACCACTTCGGCTACCGGGACATCATCGAAGGCGTCGAGCTGATGAAGTCCGGGCAGTCCGGGAAGATTGTCATCGATTGGGCGGCATAGCGCGTGGCCGTAACCGTTGAGCGCTTTCTCGTTGACTCGGCGGAAGCGCGCGAGCTGTTCACGAAGATGTGGGCAGAAGTCGATGAGATCTACGGCAACGACGCGCCCTCGGGTGTGGAATTGCCCGGCATGAACGTGCCGCGAGCTGTCTTCGTAATCTCGCGCGATGGAGATGAAACCGTCGGCTGCGGCGCGATTCGGCCATTGAACGAGACCGTCGCGGAGGTCAAACGTATCTACGTTGCGCCGGCGCGTCGCGGCCAGGGAATCGCGCGGCAGATCATGCTCACGCTCGAGCAGCGCGCGCGCGAGAACGGCTTTAGCGAGACCTGGCTGGAGACCGGCCTCCGGCAGCCCGCCGCGATCCGCTTGTACGAAAATCTCGGCTATACGCGAATAGCTGGTTTCGGTGACTACAAGGACGACCCGCTGAGTGTTTGCTACGCGAAGCGGCTGAGTTAACGCCGCCGCCATGCGCGGAGGAATATCCGCTAGTGAAGTGCGGCTGCCTGGTCATGTAGACCCTGAATCTCCAGAGCCATGCGGCGGCAATGTTTGAATTGCTCCCGTTGCTCGAGCAGCGCGAGGCTTTGCGCGGCGTCGCCCCAGTGCAACACCTGAATCTGTTCGTGTCGCACGCCCCAGTCGTTCATGTCCCGGCGATTACCCATGTAAAGGTCGATCGTGTTCCGACCCGCGAGCGCCCAGCCGTAGTCGTCGACGCGGTACGTCTGCCCGGTTGAGAGCACGCGGAACGTCGTCCCGACTGGCCAGCGCGACCAATCCGCTGCGGCGCTGCCGATCCGCGGCGGCTCCGCTTGGTGCGCGCGCGTCGCCTTGGCGATCTTCTCGTGTTTGCCCTTCGCTGCCGCCTTCGCAGTCTTGGCCGCTTTCGTGTTTTTGGTTTTCGCAGCCGCGGCTTTTTCCTTCTTCGCTTTCTTCGCCTGCGCGGCTTTCTTCTCTTTCGAGATGGTGGCGAACGTCAACTCGTCGTCCGAGTTCCAGGCGGACCGTACCGGCAACGCCTTCAAGGTGCGGTCCGAGCCGCTCGGCACAGTCGCAGTCTGTAAAATCCCGCCAAGTGCGTTGCGCGCCCCGTAAGCGACATGGTCGCCTTCGGTGTGGGTGTAGGCGGTGGTGCGAACCGTTTGAAAATCAGCCTTCGCGAGCGGCGGTTCGTAAGCCGGCAGCGACCGCTTGGATGCTGTTTTGGTGGTTTCGCACGAGGTGAAAAGGACGCTCGCCGCAGCAGCGAGCGCGGAGAGGCAGAGGAGGTTGAAACGCGAGGTTTGCAACGTGATGAGGAAAGTTATTAACAGTTATTCACAACCTGCAGCAAGAATATTTTTCGACGATCTCCTTCATTCCGAGCGCGAAGCCGAGGAACCCCGCCGCGTTACGTTGAGCGCTGCGACGAGCGGCAGCGGTGTGTCTAACTTCTCCAGGAGCAACGCCACTCTTACGCCACGGAGTTCCTCGGCTTCCCTCGGAATGACAAAACCGCCAACTGCTTCTAATCTTCCCGATGCTCGCCGCATTCGAACAGCAGCTCGCGCGGACACTCGACGAGATCCGATCGCAAGGTCTCTACAAAACCGAACGCATCATCACCACGCCGCAGGACGCGCACATCGCCGTCTCCGGCGGGAAGAAAGTGTTGAACTTCTGCGCGAACAATTATCTCGGGCTGGCCGATCATCCGGCGCTGATCGCCGCCGCGAAAGAGGCGCTCGACACTCATGGCTTCGGCATGGCGAGCGTGCGTTTCATTTGCGGTACGCAAGATATTCACAAGCAGCTCGAAGCGAAGCTAACGGAGTTTCTCGGCACCGAGGATACCATCCTCTACCCGAGCGCTTTCGACGCGAACGGCGGCCTGTTCGAGACGCTGCTCGGAACGGAAGACGCTGTAATTTCGGACGAACTGAATCACGCCTCGATCATCGATGGCATTCGCCTCTGCAAGGCGCAGCGTGCGCGCTATAAGCACAACGACATGGCCGACCTCGAGGCGAAGCTAAAGGAGGTAAGCGGTGCGCGCGTGACGATGATCGCAACGGACGGTTGCTTCTCGATGGACGGCACAATCGCGAATCTCGCGACAATTGTGGAGCTCGCGGAGAAATACGGTGCGATCACGATGATCGATGACGCGCATGCCACTGGCTTTCTCGGCAAAACCGGGCGCGGCACACATGAATACCGCGGCGTTCTCGGAAAGATCGACATCATCACTGGCACGCTCGGGAAAGCACTTGGCGGTGCGAGTGGCGGATTCACGAGCGGACGAAAAGCCATTGTCGAGCTGCTGCGCCAGCGTTCGCGGCCTTACCTTTTCTCCAACAGCGTGGCGCCGCCGATCGTGGCGGCGACGTTGAAGGGTCTCGATCTCCTAACGGAATCGACGCAGCTGCGCGATAAGCTCGAGGAAAATACGAAGTTCTTCCGCGCTGCCCTCACAGAGCGCGGCTTGACGATCAAACCGGGCACTCATCCGATCGTGCCGATCATGCTCGGCGACGCGGCGAAGTCACAGAAGTTCGCCGCGCGCATGCTAGAGAAAGGCGTTTACGTCATCGGTTTCTTCTACCCGGTCGTGCCGCATGGGACTGCACGTGTGCGCACGCAGGTGAGCGCCGCGCATTCGCGCGAAGACTTGGAGTTTGCGGTGAACGCCTTCGCGGAAACAAACCAGGAACTCGCGTAGCGCAGGTCAGATTTAGCTTTGACTTCTGCACGCGTCCTCAGTGCAGTCTGGTGGATATGAAACCATCTTTCGCACCTACCGTTATCGCAGCTCTCGCCCTGGCGACGATGCTTACCGGCTACGCCTACGGTGAGGAGGCGGAGTTTCCCGGCGTCCAGAAAGCAATGTCAGCGAAATCGTTCACTGATGCCGGGTTGAACAAGCTCTCGCCTGAGGAGCTAGCGCGGCTGAACGAGTTCATCGCCGGCTACGCGAACTCCAAGAGTCAGGAAGCGGCGAATGTCGCCGTCGATCGCGCGGTCAAGGACAACAAGATCGCGTCCCAACCGCAGATCATCGAGAGCCGGATCGTCGGGCGGTTTACCGGTTATAACGGCCGGACGAGTTTCACGCTCGAGAACGGCCAGGTCTGGAAACAATCGCAGGATTCGACCGGGGCTTACCCGCCGAGCGACTCGCCGCCTGTGCTCCTGAAAAAGGAGTTTCTCGGCTGGCGCATGTACATCCTGGGCGGCGGAAACCTACGCGTCCACAAGGTGCGTTAAACATTAGCGTGCGCTTGCTTCGCGCGACGCATCCGTACAGCCAAACGCCGGCAACTTGCGCTGCCGGCGCCAGCCCAGGAGGAAATTCTTACGCGTGGTAGAAACGCCCCATCAGGAACAGCAGGATCAGCGCGCCAATGATCGACATGATGATCCCCGCCGGATGGAACGGCGTGCCCGGAGCGGGACGTGAAAACATTCGGCCGATCAGACCGCCGAGGATGGAACCGACGATGCCAACGATCGTCGTCATGATGAAGCCGAGGTGTTGCGCGCCGGGCATGATTGCTTTCGCAACGAGGCCAATGAGAAAACCAACAATGATGGACCAGATGATGTGTAACATATTATTTTGGTTGAGCTGGCGAGCGTAAGTGAAAGATCACCCGTTAGGCGAGGTTTCTTTTTGGCTCGTGGCGAACTTTGAACGTCTGCCTAACGAGGCGCTCCTTCGATCAGGCTGAACGGAGACGCCGTTGGAATGATCCGCGTCAGCTCGAATCCAGCGGAATCGTACAGCCGGTCGTATTCCTCCAAGGTGCGCTCGCGCCCGCCTTCCATCACCATCATTTGCAGATCGAGGATTTTCGCTGGGCTGGGTGCGTTTCCTTCCGGCACGACCATCTCGATGATGAGCACCTTACCCGCCGGATCCATCGCTGTGCGGATGCTCTGCAGGATCGTCCGGCTGCGCTCATCGTCCCAGTCGTGAATGATGTGTTTCATCGTGTAGAGATCGGCACCTGCGGGCACTGCTTTGAAGAAGTCTCCAGAGGCGAGTTCAACTCGATCGGCAACTCCCTCGCGCTCGAGCAATTGGCGCGCACCTGCCGTGACACTCGGCAGATCAAAGAGAATGCCGCGTAGCTGCGGGTGCGCTTTCAACATCCCCGCCAGGAGCAGTCCATGACCGCCGGCGATTTCGACCACCTGACGTACGCGAGTAAAATTATACGCCTCCACGATTGCTGGTATGACCGCCGCCGAGAGCCCCGTCATCGCACGATTGAAGACCGCACCAGCCTCTGCGTTTTTCGTAAAGAACTCGAAGGAATCCATACCAAAAACTTTCTCCTGCGCCGTGCCTCCGGTCATGACGCAGTGCATTAATTCGCCCCAATCCTGCCACTGCCAGTCCTCGGCAAGCATGACCGCGATATCGCGCATCGACCCCGCTACACCGCTGCGCAGAAATGTGGAGATCGGCGTGTGCGCAAAGCGGTGCTCGGCACCCTCTGTGAATACTCCGATACTCGCGAGCATCCGGAGCATTCGGTATAACGCGTCGCTCTTCGCGCCGGTCTGCGCGGCGAGCTCCGCGGCCGTTTGATCCTTTTCGGCGAGGAGGTCTGGAATGCCGAGCTTTGTCACCACGCAAATGCTGCGTTGGACGAGCGCGCCCCACAGCATTTGGCCAAGAATCAGATCAGCAGGTGGAGGTTCCGGACGAGCAACGGGAGAAGATGTTTCGGTCATCGTGTCGTAAATTATCCAAGCTTCAAGGAGAGGAGGGAAGAGAAAACAAAAGAGTCATTGTTTCGCCCGGTTTGAGGGCAGTCCAAGCTGCGTGAAGGCGGGCGACCTCAGCGCGGATGCGATCAAGAATTTCGTCGCTGAGATGAGGCAAACCTGACCGTTGCTGCTGCTGTGCAAATTCGGCGCTGTATTTGTTCACCTCCACAGCCGTAATCGTCGTCCCGCTGGCTCGCTCCGCATCCAGTAGCCCAACTAGATGCTCGATCGCGATCGTCGCATCCGGCAGCCCTCCGCGTGCTCCCAGGCCGGTTGTGTCGGTCATCTCCCACCCGCGGGCGATCAGACCATAAAATCCATCTGCAGCGCCGAGTACGCTCTCGACGGCGTAGTGCGTCAAATCATGGAGCGGGAAAAAACGCGCGCGGGATCCCTCATTCCGTTGCCATGTGACCGAACCATCAGCGCGCACACACTTCAAAACCGAACCCCCGGATACTTGTTTTACGAGCTCTATCGTCAACGGGCTCATCGGAAAGGGAGAAGCGCGAGCGTAAGCCCGACGCCAAGCCATTTCAGGAGGTGTCCGGTCAGGACAATCTGCACCAGGGTGGTGATCACGTTTACTCAGACATCGAGCTGGGCGAAAAACGCGGGCAGTGAAGATCTATAGCCAGTCACCGTTACGGCGTGAAGTCCTGATCCGGCTTCATTCGCCTGCAGAACGCAGCCAGTAGCCGCGCGGTATTCTCCAGATCCTCCAGCGCTAAGAGCTCGTTAGGCGTATGCATGTAACGCAGCGGCACGGAGAGCAACCCTGTCGCCATTCCGCCGCGCGAGAGCTGCATCACGTTCGCGTCGGTGCCGGTCCCGCGTGCAGCCGACGCGACTTGCACCGGAATGCCTTCGGCTTCTGCTGCCGCCATCATCAGCTCGAAGACACGCGGATTGATGTTTGCGCCCCGCGCGACGATCGGACCGCCTCCGACCTTGAAATCGCCGGCCTTCTTCTTCTCGATTCCCGGCGTGTCGGTGCCATGCGCGACGTCGAGCGCGATCCCGACTTCCGCATCACTCGAGAAGGCACTCGTTTGCGCTCCACGCAGTCCGATCTCTTCCTGTACCGTCGAAACGCCGATGACGCCCGCCGCAAACTCCTGGCCGTGCAGTAACCGCAGCACTTCGGTCACGATCCACGTGCCCATTTTGTTGTCGAAGGCCATCGACACGGCGCGTTCGTTAGCCAACTCGATGTACGGCTGAAGGAACACGCCGGCATCGCCAAATGCGACCAGCTTCAGCGCCTCTTCTTTCTTCGAAACGCCGATGTCGACATACAGGTCGTGCATCTTGGGCACTTTTTTGCGGTCGTCTTCATCCATCAGGTGGATCGCTTTCCGGCCGATGACGCCAGGAACCATTCCGCGTTGCGTCATGATCGAGACGCGCTGCGAGGTCGCGACCACAGGGTCGACACCGCCGATCGGATCGACATGGAGGAACCCATCATCCGTGATGTAGTTAACGATGAATCCGATCTGATCGCAGTGACCGGCGAGCATGATGCGCGGCCGGTTCTCGGGATTGCGCACGCCGAAGACGTTGCCCATCACATCGGTGCGAACGCTGTCACACCATGGCGCGATGCGAGCGCGGACGAGCTTCTGGACGTTGTGTTCGTAGCCGGATGGGCTCGGAGTTTCGACGAGTAACTTAAGAAAATTTTTGCTGTCGGAGTTCATAAAAGTGTCGGTCGATTATCGCCGCCGGCGCGCTCGATGATCAAGGTCGGCGGAAGCGGGAAACGGCCCGCGTGCCCGCCATAGATCGTGAGTCCACCGTGCGGCTCTTTTTCGGCGGGGACAACGCAATGCAGGTAAGCCACCTCGGAGCCGGCATTCGCTACCACCTGGCGGAGCAATTCGCCCTCGACGTTCGCGTGTGCGAGGTAGCCATACGCCCCGCGGCCGTCACCGAGATAGCTGAGCGTGCCCTGCGCGTCATGCGGGTGATTCGGCAGCATGCTTCCGTAGATGCGGATGCCATTGAGCAGCATGCGAAACGTGGTCGGATGCGCGAACGCGTCGGTCTGTGGGACGCCGTCACGATGGGCGGAAGCTTCACACAAGACGCGGATGCTGACGGCATCGCGCAGGTCCTCTTCGCGCAGTAGAAATTGATATTCGAAGTGTCCCTGCCCGTCGCCGTAAGCGGAGCGGTAAAGCTCCGCTTCGCGCTGTGAACCGAACCCTCCGCTCCATTCCGCATCCGTCCAGGTGTGCGCCTCAGTTCGCAGGATGAGCGTGCTCGCGCGTTCTTCTCGCGCGGCATAACCGGCATCGACAAACAGCTGCACATAATTCCGCGCCAGCACCAATCCATCAGCTGTCACCGCTCGCACCCAAAGCGTGCAGAGCATCGTCTCAGTCGGCATTTGCAAACGGATCTGCTCCGCGAGTTCGACGCGGTATTGCGGGAACGGTATCGGCTTGCTCCCGTGCGCGAGCCGGTCGGACGCCCAGCCTAACGAATCGATGCCGCTCAAGACCCAATAGAGCGTCACGTCCTCCCGTTTCCGCCGCCCGAAATGCGACGACGAAACATCGATCACCACTTCCTGGCCGGGAGCGTAACGCGCGATCGGTGGCGCATCGATCGGCAGGACGTCGCCCTGGTTTACGATCGTCGGATCGTAACCGAAATATTTCGGCGTGCGGTCGTAATTCAGGAAGCCGTTCCGCTCCCACTCCACGTCATGCAGCTCGGTGTAGATGTAGGCCGAGAGCTTACCGTGGCGGCGCAATTCGTTGGTGAGAAACTTGAAGCTCCAGCTCACGTCGATGTCGCCATCGAGCGCGCCGACGCCGCCATATTCGCTATTGATTAACGGTTGCGAACCCTGCTCAAAGCCGCGCGTGTAATGGAAGTGCGAACCGGCATAGGTCTCCGCGACGACTTGCTGGATGTGCTCCTTCGCGCGCTCGTAATTGTTCGAGTAGAAATGCCACGAATTCACATCGGTCGGGCCGTGTCCGTAATGCTCCAGGTGCTCCCAGGCGACCACGCTCATGTCTTCGACCAGTCGTGTCGGATCGAGCACTTTGGCGACGTGCCACATCGCGTCGACCCAGATAAATGACGGTTCGTTTTTCGCCTTCTCGCCGGGAGCACGTTCCAACTCCACCGCAGCGAGCGGCGGCTTCGGGTTGATCAGCTTCACGATCTCGTCCTGGCCGCCGAAGCCCCAGGTTTC
>JALYXP010000075.1 GCA_030947045.1 Verrucomicrobiota bacterium
GTGCGACCGCGCGAGAGCTGCTCGTTCAGGGCCTGACGGATGCGTGGTTCGAGGGCGGAAAAATCACGCGGCAGATTGATTACGACGTCGCTCTGCTTCCGGTTCACGGAGTTCAATTCCACGGTGAACTTCACGCCGCCGTGGTCCGCTTCGCCGCGGCCGTAACCGGTCATGCTTCTCATCTATAAGCCGAAATGCGCCGCAGCTTGCGAGACGTCCTTGTCACCGCGGCCGGAGCAATTCGCGATGATGATTCGATCACGTGACAACCCGGGTGCGGTCTTCACTACATGTGCGATCGCATGCGCGGTCTCAAGCGCCGGAATGATGCCTTCGATCTCGGCAAGGGTACGGAATGCGGTAAGCGCTTCTTCATCGCTCGCGTAATCATATTCGATCCGGCCGGCGTCGCGGAGATAACTATGCTCCGGTCCGATCGCTGCGTAATCCAGGCCGGCGGAAACGGAGTGCGTGAGTTCGATCTGGCCGTCGTCATTTGTGAGCACAAAAGTTTTTGTCCCTTGCAGAACGCCGAGCTTTCCGCCTTGAAAACGCGCGGCGTGCTTGCCGGTGCGAATACCTTCGCCGCCAGCTTCGACACCGATCATTCGCACGCTCTCATCATCGAGAAATGGATGGAACAAACCGATGGCGTTACTGCCGCCGCCGACGCACGCGATTAGCACATCGGGCAGGCGTCCTTCGCGTTCGAGAATCTGCCGGCGCGCTTCGACTCCAATGACGCGGTGAAAATCTCGCACCATCATCGGGTAAGGGTGCGAGCCAAGCGCGGAACCGAGGATGTAGTGAGTTGTGCGGACGTTTGTGACCCAGTCACGCATCGCTTCGTTGATCGCTTCTTTCAGCGTCGCCTGACCAGCTGTGACGGCGACGACTTTCGCTCCAAGAAAACGCATGCGCGCGACATTGAGCGCCTGCCGTTCCATATCGACGGCGCCCATGTAAATAATGCACTCGCAGCCAAATCGCGCGGCGACGGTCGCGGTGGCAACGCCATGCTGGCCAGCGCCGGTTTCGGCGATGATGCGGCGTTTGCTCATGCGACGGGCTAGCAGAATCTGGCCGAGCGCGTTGTTGATTTTGTGCGCGCCGGTATGGAGCAGGTCTTCGCGCTTCAGGTAAACTTTCGCGCCGCCAAGTTCATTCGTGAGGCGCTCGGCGAAATAGAGCGGCGTGGGACGACCTGCGAAATCGCGCAGCAGTCCGGAGAGCTCATTCTGGAAGTCAGGATCGGCTTTCGCGCGTTCGTACTCGGCGGTGAGATCCTCGAGCGCGGACATCAGTGTCTCGGGCACAAACATTCCGCCGTAAGGGCCGAAGTGGCCGCGGGCGTCGGGAAGAGTGGCTTGTGTCATCGGAAGGCCGAAACGTCCAACGTTGAACGTTCAACGTCCAACGTTGAATTCGCTCTGGAGCAGGGCGTTCAACGCGCGTCGATGAGGCGACGGCATTGGGATCGTGTCGAGCTCGTCATGGGAAAAGGCGCGGCGTTTTGTTGTCTCCGCTGCGTCCGGAACTGCTTCGCAAACGCGCAGCGTGATGCGGTGATGCGTGAATGGAAATTCGGCGGAGTAGAGGACGCGTTGATCTGTCTGCCGTTCGTTCGCGAGCCTCGGCAAAATCCACATCCCGCGCCAGCGATCTGCTGATTGTTCGAGCAAAACACTGTCGCCGGCTCGCGAGAACAGGTGATTCTCGACGAGCAACTTCAGTTTGGCTCGGTTCGCTTTGATCGGCAGAGTCGCGGGGTTGTCGGCGCGGCAGAAAGTTCGGACCGGACAGATGGCGCACTTCGGCTCGCCGTTTACGCAAACGAGCGCACCGAGATCCATCAGCGCGGAGTTGTGCGCTGCGCCGTTCGCCTCCGGCAAGAGGGACGCGGCGAAGTCCCAGAGACGTCGCCGGCCAGCGCCCGAGTCGATCCGGTCGCGGAGGTCTAGCAGACGCGCGAACAAACGGGCAGTATTCGCTTCAACGATTGGAACTGCCGAATCGAACGCAAAGGTCGCAAGCGCGTTCGCGGTGTAGCGGCCAAGTCCAGGCAGCTTTTGCAATTCCTCTGGCGTTGTCGGAAACGCGCCGCCGTATTTTTCAATAATCGCTTTTGCAGCAGCGTGGAGATTTCGCGCCCGAGAATAGTAACCGAGACCCTGCCAGGCGTGAAGCACGTCGGATTCCGATGCGGCAGCGAGCGTGCCGACGTCCGGGAACCGGCGCAGCCATTCTATATAGAAGGGGATCACCGTCGCGACCTGCGTTTGCTGGAGCATCAGCTCCGAGACCATGATCGCGTAAGGATCGCGCATGCCACGCCACGGCAGATCACGGCCGTGGCGACGATACCAGTCGAGCAGCTTGCGCCGGAATGTCGCGTCATCCCGACCGAAGTGGAGGGACCCCGTGGCGTTAACAGTCGTGACTCTACGGGGTCTCTCGACTGCGCTTCGCTTCGCTCGAGATGACGGTGTTGCTGTCTTTATCTGAGCGGACATTAAACAAGGATCGCGATCGGCATTGGCTCGTCCTGAATATCCGTGTTTCATCCGGGTTGATCGGTCTCTCAAATGAATTCCTACACGCACGCGCTCACGAACGATCAGGCAATGCAGCTCCGTGCGTTGCTCGATGAGCTTGGGTTTGTTTTTGCGCCGCGGCCTTACACGCTTTTTTTCGCGCAGAAAGAGAAGCTGAGCGCAGCGGTTTACGAGAAGGGTCCGAAGCTATTGCTACAAGGGAAGGGGATTGAGGAGTTCGTGCAATTCCAGCTGGAGCCGCGGATCCTCGGCGAGGCGAAAATGGGCTATGAAGAAGTGCATTCGCCGGAAATGTTCGAGGCGCACTTCGGCGTTGATGAAAGCGGCAAAGGCGACTTCTTCGGGCCACTCGTGATCGCCGGTGTCTATGTGGATCGTGGGATCGCGCGGCAGTTCATGGAAGCTGGCATTCAAGACAGCAAGCGGATCGGTTCAGACGCGCGGATCCATGCGCTCGCGGACATCATTCGCAAAACGCATGGCGCAATTGCCGATACCGTTGTGATCGGGCCGGAGCGCTACAACGACCTCTACGAGAAGTTCGGCAACCTTAACAGCCTGCTCGGCTGGGGCCACGCGCGCGTGATCGAGAACCTGCTCGCAAAACGCCCCGATTGTCCGCGGGCGCTGTCGGATAAATTTGCGGACGCGCGAGTGATCGA
>JALYXP010000076.1 GCA_030947045.1 Verrucomicrobiota bacterium
TTGTGAGTTCTGCTGTAACTGGCGGCCGTGATCCCAGTCGTTAATGAACTCTTTTCCGTTCCACTTAATGGACGACACAGCGCCGGCGAACTGGCTCGAGGTGCTGACGCTTAGCGGCTTCCCGAGAGCAGTAGCATTAATCGTTGCATTACCGTTCACTGTCTGGGCGCTTGCTGCACCCGCGTACAGTATCACTGCGGCTACTGTGAGTGTGCTAATTCCAAGGATAGATTGCATGGAAAGTTAGTTAAGCTGGTATGCCTCGATCAACGCCACGCCAGTGCTGTTATCCTTGCCCCGTACAATGGCCGTATAGGCGTCCGGCGGGAGTTGGCGAAGGATCGCTGCTTCTAGAGGGTTCGGCGGTGGGATCGTAGTTGCCTGGATTTCGGCAGCCTGGCTGTCCTGCCAATTGTCGTTCGTTGCGATTACGCTCCCCTGACTGTCGTGCAGTTCGAGCGTGGGATTCTGGAGAGTGTTAGCAACGCCTCCGAGGCTTGGGCCGAGTGCGCGGATGAGAACGTTGGCGAAGCCGCTGCCAGTGACGATCGTTCCGCCGATGAGGACGTTGTCGTCTCGATCTACGAAGCCGCGCGTCGCAATGTTCGCCAGCTTCGAGTCTGCTGTTTGATCAAGGTCGTAGTACTCGACAAGACCAACGCCTGTCGTTCCACCTTTTCCGGCAAGAACCGCGGTATACGCGCCTGGCTGGAGGGTTCGTACGATACCGCTTTCGTGGTCGTTACGCGGTGGGATCTGGGTTGCGCGTAATTCTTCCTCCTGTGTGTCTCGCCAGTTGTCGCTGACCGCAACAACCGCGCCGGAGGAGTCGTGCAACTCAAGCGTGGGATCACTCAGATTTCCGATCACCGGCAAGCTAGGTCCGAGGCCCCGGAATAGTATCTTCTTCGGCTGATTGCCGGTGACGATAAATCCGCCGATTAAGACGTTATCGCCGCGCCCGACGGCGAGGCGCGTCGAGATATTTGCCAGTCGAGCGTTCGAACCCTCGGCCATGACTCCCTCGTGATCGCGAGAGGGACCGCCCTCGGCCATTGGAGCCAGAAGCAACGCTGGAAGGAGAGTGGCAACAGAAACCGCGGCGACGGTAAACGTGGAGAGACGAAGGAAATTTGGGGCGATCACGAGGCGCGATCCTTCCTACAGTCGGCGATTAATGCAACTAAATACGTGCAAACTTTGCTCGGGATTTTCATAACGGGTCTAAAAGTGCTTCCGAAACAGTTCGATAGCAGGCGTCGGGCCAGATTTAACTGCCGTTTCCGGAGACTTACAGTTGGCGGCGGCGGAACAGTTTACCCCACCAAGACGACAGACCCATGGTCTGTTCCAGAGAAAACGCTCAGGCTGACTCCGGCTCTTTAAAGAGTTTTAAGGAAGACGCATACTCATCCCGCAAATCGCGGATTTTGAAACTTAGTGGCTTGACTTCTGCTGCCTCGCTAGGGCAAAACCCGCACAACTGTATGAAATTGCTTCTTCCCCTCAGCCTGAAACTTCAAGCCGCGATTGGCGCCGCGTCGCTCTTCGTCGCCATTACAAGTCAGGCGCAGACACCGATTTCCGTGTCGACGTCGGCTGCCCTCCAGCAGGCGATCGGGACAGTGGCGAACGGCGGAATTATTGAGCTCGCCCCCGGCACATACGCGGCGCCATCTGGCGGGTTTACGATCTATGACCCCGCGAAGGGCTTTACGGTACGGGCACAGAGCGGCCAGCCCGTCACTCTCACCGGCGGTGGCTCCACGGATATCGTCCGGCTCGCGAATCACACCAACGGCACCGGTCGCGTCGTCACGTTCAGCGGCATCACTTTCGAGAACGGAGTTTCCTCGACCGACTTTATCGGCGGCGCCTTAACTCTTGCGCAAACCGAGGCCGCATTTGTGGACTGCACGTTCCGGAACAATAAGGCAAACCCTGGCACGACGGGCGGCGGCGCACAGTGGATTGATACGTCCATCGTTTCTTTCCAGCGTTGCACTTGGAGTGGGAATCAATCCAAGAATTACGCGGCCGGTTTTAGCGCTTTGAAATCAACTGTCACGATCAGCGACAGCCGCTTTGCGAGCAATCTCGTGAACGTGCCTGGACACAAGTCGAACTCCAATGGCGCCGCTCTCACGGCACGCGCTTCGACAGTGCGAATCTCCGGCACAGCTTTTGACGACAACCAAGCCGGGTACACGGGCGGCGCGATCTACACTTTCGGTGATTGGGGAGCTCCCGAGAGCGTTCCTGCGGTCGATCTTATCGTCAGCAATTGCTCGTTCACAAATAATACGGCTACGCCCAATCCCTCTGTCGCGACAGCCACTCCGCTTGGCGGCGCTATTCATCTGGAAGACCAAACCACTGGGCGGTTCACCAATTGCCGATTCATTGGCAATTCTGCGCGGCAAGGCGGTGCCATCAGCAGCTACCGAGCGATCACGACGATCGAGAGCTGTATCTTTAAGGATAACAAAGTAACCGGTGCGGGGAACGGGGAAGGCATTGGCGGCACAATCATCTCACTTTCTTCCGACTCAAAAGACGCCAGCACCGCGAACGGCACGATCAACCGCCGTTCGGCCGTTCTTAATGTGACTGACTCGTATTTCGAAGGCACGGGATCTGACGGGCGGCAAGGTGGCTGCATTTTTGCGCAGGGCGATTTAAATTCAGCGTACGGCATCGGCGTTAATCGTGACAATTCACAGCCGCCCGAGAATAATCGGTCGACGGTCAGCCTGACCCGCGTCGCCTTCGTCGGGTTTTCGGCTCAAGGCGCCAATACAATACCAGGCGGAGGCTATTACACTCCCGGCAGCGGTGGAGCTGTGATGGCCGATTTCGTAGACCTGACGATGACAGACTCCATGGTGCAGAATTGTGCCGCATCGGACTACGGCGG
>JALYXP010000079.1 GCA_030947045.1 Verrucomicrobiota bacterium
GTGTGTGGTTGCGAATGCGGGCACCGTGATGACGGGCGCGTGCGATCCGATCGCAGCGATGCGTGCCGTGGCGGATCGATACGACCTTTGGCTGCACGTGGACGGCAGTTACGGCGGTTTCGCGACGCTGGCGCCTTCCGTTCACGCGCTTTTTAACGGAATGGATCAGGCCGACTCAATCTCACTCGATCCGCACAAGTGGCTCTACCTGCCGGTTGATTGCGGCTGTGTCCTGTATCGCGATGCCGCGGCTGCTCGCGCGACGTTTGTCCATGATGCCGAATACACACGGGTCCTGCCGCAGCAAGCAGATGAGGCGTTCGCTTACTGGGATTACGGGCCGGAATTATCGCGGCGATTCCGCGCGCTGAAAGTCTGGCTGACGCTGGAGGTGGTTGGCCTGCGGGCTTTTCGCGAATCAATCGAGAAAGACCTCGCCTGCGCGCGACATCTCGAGTCACTAGTGCGAGCGAGCGACGACTTCGAAATGATCGCGCCGGTGGAGCTGTCGATCTTCTGTTTTCGTTATCTGCCAGCGCGTTTCAGATCAGGCAAAACGCCGCGCGATCTTGCAGCCGCGCGGGAGATAGACGCCATCAACGAACGGCTGCTGATCGCGCTGCAGCAGGATGGAAGTTCCTACCTCTCGAATGCGCAGATCGCCGGTCGCTTTGCGCTTCGCGGATGCGTGATGAACTTCCGGACACAGCTCCACGACATGGAGATTTTGCTCGACGATCTACGTCGACTCGCCCCTGCGGTGGAGCAGGCGACCTAGCGCGAACGTGCCCTACTTCGCGGCCGCCGCGGCTTTGTCGAGCGCGCGCTGGTCCCACTCTGCGCGCAACGTCTTCTGCTCTGCACCGAGTGCCGCGAGACGCGCCGGCACACCTTTGTATTTCTTGACCGTGCCGTTCACTTTCCGGTCGACTGCTCCCTGCGCAACGAGGCTCTGAAGCTTCTCGTAGCAACGCAAGCGGAGCATTTCTTCACCGCCGCTGGCTGCGTTTCTCTCCCGTAGGTTCGCCAGAATCACTTCGAAAAGCGGCTTAAACTCATAAGCCGTCTTGGAAGAGAGGATGGCGACTAACTCTTCGGTGATGTTGTCAGGAGCGCGACGGGAAAAAGATGATCCGGAAGGTTTAGCCATCGCCATTTATAGCACGACTGAGGCGATTCGTCTCCTGGAACGTTGAGAGGCCTGTCATTGCGCTGCCCACCGAACGACTTATGCGATCTCGCGCCCTACTTTTTCCGTGTGTAGGCGATCTCCATCGTTTTTACATCCGAGCCGCCGCGGTTCTCATAGTAATCGAAGATATGGTGATCGTTGTCGACCACTTTGACCGTTTGGCGAACCTTCTGCTTCATACTTGGCGCAAGCTGGTATTCGCCAGTGTAAGTAAATGTCTTGGTCGCCGCATCATAGGTGCCGTCCGCGACGAACACGCCGGTGCTCATACTATCGCACCACGTCACGACAAATTTCTGTTTCGCATTGTCATAGCCCTCGATCGACATGCCGGTGAAATCCATCTCCTTCATCTTGCCGTCGGGTCCCGGCATCGGGAACTTACCTGCGAAATCAACGAGATAGTAGTGGCCGTCCAAGACCGCTTTCCGAACGGCGTTCCCGTTCGATTCGGTCGGCGGACCTTTTGGATCCATCCACATCTTCGACGTGAATGTCCATGTCCCTGCGAGTTGCCCGAGAAGTTTGTGATTCTCGTTCAACTTCGACATTTCCATCATCATCTTCATCATTTCCGCCTCGCTCGGCTGGGCTACGGTGGTGCTGCTGCTCGTCGCAGTCGTCGTGGTTGCCGCGGCTGGACTCGAAGTTGCGCTCGAGGTGGTGCCTTTCGGTTGGTCGCCCGGCAAACGGTCTTGTGCTTGTTTAACGGCAGGATCGACTGGCTTGGTCGGTTCGCTTTGGGCGAAGCTTCGCGAGGTGAACAGGATGGCGAGACCGGCTGCGGCTGCTAGCTGATGGAGGGGGGTTCTCATGCAGCGATTGTGTTGGCGCGACCGCCGCAGCGTCAAGGCGTTACCGACCGAAGTGTCACTCGAGCGACGCCACGATCCGCGCGACCAGAGTAGCCGGCAACGTCCCGAGAAGGACCACTGCTGCCGCCAGGATCGTGAGCGTGATTCGCTGGAGCGATTGCGGGATGATCGGCGCGGATTCAGCCGCGGCGGGTTCATCGACGAAGATCGCCCGGAGCACGACGAGATAATAATAGAGCGAGACGAGACTGCCGAGCAGCGCGAGGACCACAAGCCAGAGCAGCCCGTGGTTCTCACCTGCGCCGAGCGCCACGCTAAACAGGTAGAACTTTCCAAAGAAACCGGCGAGCGGCGGGAGTCCCGCGAGTGACAGCAGGAAAATCGTCATGCAAGCAGCGAGCAACGGCGACCGTGTGCTCAGGCCGCGGAAATGCGAGATGTCGTCGCCGCCCTTCGCGGCGCGGACGCGAGCGATCACGCCAAACGCGCCGACCAGCGTAACGGCGTAAACAGTTGTGTAAAACAACGTCGCCGCGAAACCGCTGCGTCCAGAAATAATGCCGAGCAGGGTATAACCTGCGTGCGCCACCGCGGAGTAGGCAAGCAGTCGGCGCACGTTTGTCTGCGCGAGAGCGACGAGGTTGCCGATGACGATCGAAAGCGCTGCTAACAATGCGAGCAGCGGCGACCAGCCTGCCGCCATCGCGTGCCACGCTGCACTGCCTTGTGCTGGACCAAAGGCGATCAGCACGATCTTCCCCAGCACGACGA
>JALYXP010000093.1 GCA_030947045.1 Verrucomicrobiota bacterium
GTATATGAACGCGAGCTGGATCGCACCGTCAATGTGATCTCCGCATTGATCCCTCCTGTCATCATCGCGGTGATTGCGGTTGTGGTCGGATTTGTCGTCTACAGCATTCTTTCCGCGGTGTTCGAGATGACGAGTAGTTTGCAGACGCGGCCCCACTAAGGTAATCTCGCGCGCAAATGCCCCTCCGCGCGCTCGCGTTCGCCCTGCTCGTTTTCGCGACGCCTTTTGCGTCCGCGCAGGAAGTGATGATCGGCGGCAGCCGGCGGAAAACCGAGGTCGCGCCTGCCCCGCTCCCTGCCGTAAATGCGCCGCGCACGGCGTGGCTCGACCTTCGCCAGAACACGACAGGAAAACCCGGCCCGCAGAGTGCGCCGGCTTGGGTGAAGGCCGTCACGATGTTGCCGCAGGCGGCGAAGGAAGGTGTCGCAGCGAAAACGACGTTTCGTATCCAATTGACGCAGCCGTCGGCGGATCTTCCGCTGCTGATGTTCCGCTTGTTCTTCGATGATAAGCCTGAGCAGCGCCCGCGCTTGCTCGCGTCGGATAATGACGGCGGCCTGGTGTTGCAGACGACACCGCTTGGCCTCGGCCTGAGCCTCGCGACTTCTGAGACAGTGATGGTGCCCGCGGCGGGCGTCTCGACGGTCGATGTCGAAGTGCCGGGCGACGGGCGCACGATTCGTGGTGCTTATCTTGACTGGATGACGAGCGGCGAAGTCGTGCGCCCGGCGGATGCTGACCCGCGGTATGTGATGGCGGAAACGTTCGATGCCGAAGCACCTTTGCGGGCGGGAACGGCCGATGTTGAGAACTTCGGGACTGTCACGGCAACCCTCGCGCCGGAGACAATCTCCATCGGGCCCAGCGTTCAACAAGGCGCGGCGTTTCAGTTCCCGCTCGAGGCGCAGCCACTCGCCGCGATGCTGACCTTCGAAGTTTCGAGCGCTTACATCGATTCGCTACCGGAGGTTTACTTAAATGGCGAGAATCTCGGCCAGGTCACCGTCTCGCTGCCCGAGTTGGCTGACCCTGCGTATCGCGGTGAAATGAAGCCGCTGATGCGGCAAATGCGCTTTCAGTATACCGGGTGGCTCCGGGCGCAAAAGATTCTGCCGGCCAGCTCGCTGCACACTGGCCCTAACGACCTGCTGGTGATCGCCGGCGCCGGCACGCCTGCGTCCGCCATTCGAGCCACGCAGATACAGCTCAAGTACGTCTGGGAGAAATTTGATTACCAGTTGATCCCCGGTCGCTAGCGGCGAACTTTTCCCATGAAACGCAAGAATCTAGCCGCAGGCTTCACGTTGCTTGAGATCATGCTCGTTGTCATGATCATCGGCCTCCTGCTCGGCACCGCGATTTACAAATTAAAGGGTAACGTCGAGGTCAGCCGCGGAGTCGCTGTCCAGAGCTCCCTGCAAAGTATTCGCACGCAGCTGAAGCTATACGAAAGCCTCAACGGTTTCCCGCCGACAACCGAGCAAGGTCTCAAGGCGCTCGTCACGCAGCCCGAAAGTGAGCCGCGCCCGACGCGGTGGAACCAGCTGCTCGACGGCGTGCCGAAGGATCCGTGGGGCAAGGAATTTATCTACGTCAGCCCGGGTCGGAAAAATCCGAACGGCTACGATCTCTACTCCGCCGGGCCGGATCGCATCCCCGATACAGCCGACGACGACTGGGGCGGCGGTTAGCGGTTACAGCTCGGCCGGGGTCGTCTCTGCACTCGGCGTCGGCGCGCCCGGATTACGTTGGATCACCGTTCGCACGCGCGGTGGCGGCGTGGGCAGCATCGGAATCGGAGCCGGTCTGATCGCTCCACCCGCGGGTGGATTGGGAGCGCCGAATCCGTGCGCCTGGGGCTGCTGCGGTTGCGGGATTGCGCCTGTCGCTTGTAGCGGCGGCGGCAGACCCACCGGTGGCATTTGCAGCGGAGGTGCATTCGCGGCAATTGGCGCGCTTAGGAGTGCCTGGTTGAAGCCGATCGTCGCAAACTGCCCGTCCTTCGACAGCGTCACCTTTGTCGATCCGACGCGTTCGGACCATTCGATGTTCGAGATGCTGTAGCCGTCCACGGGCTGAGCGGTCGAGAGATAAAGTTTGAGGTTCTTGTCAGTGCTGGAGGCGACCGTGACGAGATCTCCATTCGGCGAGTGAGCCGCATTCGCGACGTACAGATCCTTCGCAAAATTCGAAACCGGCGCGGCGACCGCGACGGCCGTGGCCACAGCAAACGGCGAGCGGGTCATCATTGCTTCGTAGCGTGCGAAATCCGGTCGCTGCGGAAGGTCATCAGCCGCGTGGATGGTGGCGGCGAGCGACGCAGCCGTGAGCGCAGTAACGAGAATGGACTTTGTCATCGCTTAACCTTTCGGCGAGAACCAGCGCGCGATCTTGAATTTTCCCTTCATCATTGTCGGGTCGGCGGGATCGATCGCAAGATACACGCTCTCGAAGACGACGAACGACTCCGGTTGCTGCACGTCGTAAAGGAAGTGCACCAGCGGCGGCCAGGGGCTTTTCGTTTCTACCGATGCAAAGACCGCCTGATAATTCGGCGTCGCGTCTCCCGACCCGATCGCGGGATTTTCAATCACCATGTTCTGCGTGCTGGCCACTTGTTTAACCTGGTCCAGCAGAGCAGAAGCTTCGACCGGGCTTTTCAGCGTCGGCTGATTTTTCTTCAGCCACTCATCGCGGTTCGCCCACATGCTGCGCTCCTTCATAAAGATCTTCTGCTGCTTGCGCGTCACTTTGCGCTCAGCTAGCTCAGCTCGAGTGCTGGCCGCCATTCCGGTGAGCGTGCTCCAGACCACGAGGTTCAGGATTACAAAGACTGCTCCGCCAATCGCGAGCAGCAAAATGCGTTCGCGGCGGTTCAACCGCTGAAACCAGAGCGGCATCATCGTGGCTTCCCTTCCAGGCGAAACTGCGCGTGCTCGTTAGGCAAAATTCGCGGCGCAGCCATCTCAAATTGAAAGGTCTGTAACGCTGGGTTCTTCTTCACTTTGTCCGCGAATTCATAAGCCTGCGCAGTGCTTTTGGCCTCACCGTCGACGGAAATCTGTCGCGCCGATTGATTGAACTGCGTGATCTGCACGTCAGCAGAGGGCAGGCTTTCGGATAGATGTTGAAGAATTTCGATCGGATAATAGTGCGGGTCGATCGCGGGCGCGAGCGCCTTCCATTTCGCTTCCGTCTTCTGGATGAACTCCGTCTTCGGCGCGTCGCTCGCGATCTTCTTGGTCAGGCTGCGGAGCTGAACCCGCAGGACCAGCACGTAGGCCGCGAACAGCAGCAGGATGCCGCAGTAAATCGCGCCCGCATAGGTGAGGCGTTTCTTCCATTCGCCAAATCGGGCGAGCTCCCGGCGACGTTGCCGCCAGCTGTCCGGCAGGAGGTTGAGCTTCGTCGCCGCCGGCGGTACCTCGACCGCAATCAGGTCCGCGCGGTTCGTCGAGATACCCTGTAGCGATTCGCGCATCTCGAAGAGCGATTCGTCGAGAAAAACCGCCGGCGATGAAGTATCGATTCCCTGCAACTGGGCGCTGAGGGCCAACTGCGGCAAATCGCGCTGCAGCTGCGACGCGTCAGCTCCATTCAACGAACGTGTAAAACCGATTTTCCCGCCTTCGCTAATCGCGCAGACCAGTCCGGAATCCTCCGGATAGATGAGAAACGCGCGACCCGCCGCCGCATGCGTCGCGGCGCGTTGCGCAGCGTAAACCGTGACCTGGCTCGGGATGATCCCGTTCGACAAAAGAGGAGCAGCAATCTCGGACAGCCGCTCGTTATGCACCGCTACAGCCGACACGACGCTCGCCTCCCCCACTTGCTCGATCACCTCGAAGTCACTCGTCACTTCCTCGGGCGGATACGGGAACGACTTCTCGATCTGAATGCGAACCATCTCCGCGTATTCCGAAGGTTCGGCCGTTGGCAATCGAAGACGCTGGGCGAGCACGGCGCTGATCGGCAGTCCGAGCACAATCTCCGTGCTCCCATTGAGCATCGGGACCGCTTCTTCAAGCGACGCGATTGTGCGCACATCCCACGAACCGCTGTGCTCCGCTTTTCGGACGACGTTCCATCCCTGCGCGGCGGGAATTAGAAACACTGGGCTGGAGGATGCCGCGTCGATGTTACAATTCCTTCCAGGAGATGAGCTGAGGTGGGCCGTTGTTGGCTTTGCGAATAACCATTTGAACCGTGCGGCTTACGTCGCCCGATCGGCCGACACTTACTACCCTGAGCACAGCCTCTTGCAACGTCGTGTATGGTTGAACCAAGGCTAATTGCGGACCCGATAATCCAAGAGCGCTCAAGGCCTCGCCCAGATTTTCGAATCGCGCATCGTCTTCAGTCCCCTCGATGCCGTCAGGCCCGCTTCGCCGCTGGAGAAACGCGTCGACGTTGTTTTCGCTCATGCCAGGAAGCGAAAGCAACACGTCACGAGAAGCGAAAGCGAGGTCAATTTTCCCGGTTGTAGGACTTATTGTAAAATCTGCATCCCATTGTCGGCGGGCAGTGAATTCCTCCCAGCCCTTAATCTGTTTGAGTTCATCTATTGTGAGTAGCTTTCCGCGATTTGGAGCGTGGTAGTCACCTTCATCTTCGACGCCGTTCAGCTGCGTAATATTATCCGGATCCATCCAGTCAACTAGGCAGTCGACCATTCTCTCACGGTCGTTTAGTTCTACGCCCTTTAACGCGAGATACGCTTCAAGGACGTCGGTGAAAGCTTGGTTTCGCACACCGTTGAGGATAGCGAAATTCAGATTCAGCCGGCCGCCTTCGCCGGTGATGCGCGCCTCAAACGTCTGCGTGCGGCTCACGCCGCCCCGCAAGAGCGGCGAACCTGGTTTCACAGCAATGGCGATTTCACTGCCGGAAGCTGCCATTGCCTCCGCTTCCATCACCCGGTTGGCATTGCCATTCAGCGTGAGGCGCGAATCGATATCCAGCGCCCATGCGATCACAACCGCGCTGAGCAAAAAAAGCGCCCACAGCGACAGAAGCAACGCCGCAGAACGACGGCCACTATTGCGCGATATCTTCATCTACAGAAGTGGCGTCCTGCCGAGGGCGACGATCGACTCCCATGGGACTGAACTATCAAGGCGGCCGATAGTTACTTTAACTAACCGCGGCAGCGTCATCGCATCGCTCCACCGATCGACCCAAGTGTTCAGGCGGGGGTCAAAATAACGAATCTGCAGATCCTGCACGTTCGCCAGCAAAGGCGCCCAGTCCTCGCTTGCGCCATCGGTGGTTGAGTTGTCCTTCGGTCGACGCGCGAGCCCGATTTCCAGCTTATCGCCGCCTTTCGTGGCCGGGCGGAGCCGAAGACTGACGCGATACTCTCCGGCGGCGTAGCGAGTCAGCAGTCCCGGACCCGCGCCGCACACCCACGTCATCTCGTCGCGCGAGCGATTATCCAATTTCAACGGCTCGCCAGTCAGAGCCCCCACGCCGGCGGGCAGGTCCTGCAGTTGCGCGGTCAGCAGCTCGAGGAAGCCGCTGTAGCGAGCGTCCACCACGTTCGCGTCAGCTGAAATGCGGAGCGCGGTCAGATTCGATGCAACGAAGCGATAGATCGCCATCGACATCATCGCGAGAATCGCGACGGCGAGTGTAATTTCGAGCAGCGTGAATGCGCCGCGTCGGACCCGCCTAACCTGCGCGATACACATAGAACTCGAGTTTGCGCGATTGCGCGACGCCGCTGCGCGTCCAGCGCGCCGTCAGGGTGACGCGGCTGATTCCATTTACTTCCAGATCCTTCTCGTCCTTCAATCCAGCGGGCGCGGTTTGCTGCGCGACTGTGACGAGGCCATAGCCGGTCTCGATCTTCTTTTCGCGCTTCTGGTCGGGTGCGCCGGGGGTCGCCTGGATTTCCGCCATCTGATTCGCGAGGATTTGGCGGACGCGATCTTCCTGCGCACTAAGGGCGCTGGCGTTCATGCAATTCTCCACCGATCGGCCCAGAGCGAGCACGCCAACGGCGAAAATCGTCACGCCGATTAGCACCTCATAGAGCGCGAACGCCCGCGGGCTTCTCTTAGTTCGCGGCATATTGCGTCAGCTCAGCACGCGCCGTCAGCGCTGAATATTTCGCCGACCATGAACCGTCCACGCCTTTGTAGGAGACGATCGCCGGCTCGCACGTTCCGGACGACCAAAAGATCCATTCGGGGGGCGGATCATCGATCAAGGCGAGCGGCAACTTCAGCAGGTAGGCGTCGCCTTTGCGAAGGGTCAAGGTAGTGGTCGGCTGCTTCGCCTCGTCGCGCGCGAACGATTCGGGACGCAAAATGACGCGATCCTTTTGCCACGAGATCAGATACGGGCGGCGCTCCGCGACACTCCGCTCTTGGGCGCTGCGCACGAGTTTGTTCATGTCGTCGAGTGAACGTCGCAGCCGTCGGTCCTTCAGCACGCCATTCAGGCTCGGGATCGCGAGACCCATCAGGAGCAGCATGATGAAGACGGCGATCGCCATCTCGATCATGGTGAATGCCCGCTCGTTGCGTCGCATCGACGAATCTACGGCGTCAGCGGCAAAGCTCAACCGGCCGGCTGTGCGCAACGCTCCGCTAAAAAAGCGCAACCGAACGGCAGCGCCTTCGACCTGAGTGCGTTACCGTAT
>JALYXP010000100.1 GCA_030947045.1 Verrucomicrobiota bacterium
GGACGTAACCGATCGACTCGAGGCCGCTCAGAGTGTCGAGAAACTCCGCCGTTTCCATTTCGTCAACGCGCTCGAGCAGCGTCTTGCCCTGCACCTGCGTGCCGGAAAGGCCGAGCGCCTTCAGGACCGTGATTTCGCCGCCGTCCAGCTTGATCTCGCGTGCCATCTCCGAAATGTGCGCGGCGAACACGCTGATGTCGAGCGACTCCGAGACCGCGAGGACTTCGTCGACTTCATCGTCGCCGAGAGCCGGATGAACCTGGCGGAAGTCAAATCAAGTGTGAATGTATTCCGGCATCAGCTTCAAGTCGTCGCCGTGGATGTAGTAGTTAACGCCCACATCCCAGCGCCGCAGCTAGTGCGAGATAGGTGGAAGCACGATATGGAAGGCGGAACGTCGGAAGCGTCATCGGTCGGATGCGACACCACAAATTGAGGAGGCAAGGTTGATTGCTCGCGCGCAGAGGACATTGAGCTGCGCTGGTGCGGCATTATTTGTCTGCTTGTAGCCGCCAATCCACGCTAGACATCTGGCATAAATGCCGGACAACCAAGTCACGCCAGAAATTGTTGAGCGCGACATTTCCCTCGACGGCGGACGCATCCCTGAGCTCGAAGGACTGCGGGCGGTGCTCGCGTGGATTGTCGTCGCAGCGCACGTGCTGATTTGCTCCGGTTGGTTCGGCCCGAGCATGGACGGCATCTCCGTCCTTAGTCAGGTCGCTGAAGCGGCTGTCGACGTGTTCATGCTGTTGAGTGGATTCGCGATCACGCGACTGCTCCTCGTAGAACAAGAGCCGTTCAAAGTTTACCTCTGGCGGCGATTCCTTCGGATCGTGCCGGCTTACTGGGTTGCGTTAGCGGCGGCAATCGCTTTGAACAATCAGCTCGCCGCAAATTTGGCACATCTGCCGGCCACGCTGGATCGCGACGGCATGATCATGGTCTGTCAGCTCGGCGCCTCGCGCTGGTGGATCGATATTCCGCTGCACGTTGCGTTGCTGCATGGTTTTGCTCCATCCAGCCTGCTGCCATGGGCCCCATACACTTTCCTTGGTGCGGCATGGAGCTTGTCATTGGAATGGCAGTTCTACTGTGTTGCTCCGTTCGCCCTGATGCTCGCGATGTGGAATCGGGTCGCCGCGGTGTTGCTCATCAGTGTGGCGGCCATAAGTACCGCTTTTGCCGGCCCGATCATGAGCGCTTTCTCCGATGCTTTTCTTCCGGCGAAAATCGCGTTTTTCGTCGTCGGAGGTATCAGCTACTTCGCAGTGTGTCGAATGCGCGCTCGAGGGATGTCGATGGTCACTCTCGCCGTCCCGATTTTAATACTCGCCTTAATCTGGTGGCGAACGTCCGGTCGCCTCATCGAAGCGATTATCAGCGGTGGCATCTGGGTTCTTGTCGTGGGCAGCGTCCGACTGGAGCAACTGCGCGCGCTGCGGGAGTTCTTAAACTGTCGGCTGATGCAATACCTTGGCCGTGTTTCCTACAGCACCTACTTGTTCCACGCGCCGGTCATTACGCTGGTGCAAGCCGCCATCTGGCGCTGGTTTTCTCCACATTCGATGGCGGCGTTGATCATCGGAACATTTGTATCAGCAACCGCGGGCACGTTACTAGTGTCAGCAATGTCGTGGCGCTTCATCGAAGCGCCGTTTCAGAAAGTGGGACGCCGTGGCGGCGCGATGCGGTCGCGCAGCCGCATCCACGGTGCCTCATAGAATTGATACAAGAGCGCGCTGACCAGAATTGCGCCGCCGAGTTGCACAATGAAACAACCAATCGCTCGCAGAGCTGAAGTTGCCGTTGCGGGAAACATTGTGCGATCGACGAAAGCGAAAAACGGCAGGTGCACCAGATAAAGCGCGTATGACCAGAGTGCGATCCGACGAATCGCGCTGCTGCCAACCGTTTCAGTAGCCAGAGTCCAGGTCGATGCCCAAGGCAGGAGCAGCGCGAAGCCGAGGGACACAGCAGTGAATCGAAAGGTGCGGGCGAAGTAGTCATCATCACCAAAGGCGAGTCGGTGATCCTGGACCTTCCAAAGCGTGGCATACATCGCGAGCAGCAAGAGCGCGCCGGTCCCCGCCGCGAATACGCGCCATCGAAGCCACATCCGGGGCGCGCGCGTCGCCAGCCAGGCGGCGAGAATTCCAATCATGAGTGCGTCGAAACGATAGAGAACCACCATCCGCTGCGAGTCGGTCCACGTCGCGCCGGTGTCA
>JALYXP010000114.1 GCA_030947045.1 Verrucomicrobiota bacterium
CAGGATGTCCTGCTGCATCATCCCTACGAAAGCTTCGACCCGGTCGTCGAGCTGATCGAGAACGCGGCCGAAGACCCGCACGTGCTCGCGTTAAAGATCACGCTTTACCGCACCAGCGCCGATTCGCCCATCGTCGCCGCGTTGATCGACGCTGCGAACGCCGGCAAACAAGTGACCGCGCTGGTCGAACTCCGCGCGCGGTCTGATGAGGCTGCCAACATCCAATGGGCGCGGCGCCTCGAGGAAGCCGGGGCGCATGTCGTCTACGGCGTCGTCGGGCTGAAGACGCATTGCAAGGCGCTGCTCATCGTCCGCCGCGATACCGATCGCCTCCGCCATTATGTGCATCTCGGCACCGGAAATTATCATCCGCGCACTGCACGCACTTACACCGACTTCAGCCTGCTCACGACCAACGCGAAACTCACCGAAGAGGTCGCGATTGTCTTTAACACGCTGACCGGTCTCGCGAGCTATCCCGGCTTGGAAAAACTGATGGTCGCGCCATTCGATCTCAGCAAACGACTCACCGCGATGATCGAGCGCGAACGTGATCACGCGCTCGCTGGCCGCAACGCGCACATCATCGTGAAGTTAAATTCGCTCGTGGACCAGGCGATCATCGAGAAGCTCTACGAAGCATCAGGCGCCGGCGTAAAGATCGACCTGATCGTCCGCGGTATCTGCTGCCTGCGGCCGAAAGTTCCCGGCCTCAGCGAAAACATTCGCGTCGTCAGCATCGTCGGTCGCTTCCTTGAGCACAGCCGCATCTATTACTTTGCGAACGACGGCAAGCCCGACATCTATCTCGCGAGCGCGGACTGGATGCCGCGGAACTTCCTGCGGCGAGTCGAGATCGCGTTCCCGATTGAAGATCCTGCGCTGCGCGACGAACTGATCAACGAGGTCCTGCCCCGCTTCGTTAACGACACTGTCAAAGCGCGAGAGCTCCAGGCCGACGGCAGCTACGTGCGCCTGCGCACGGAAGAAGGCGCACAGCGTTTCCAGGCGCAATGGCATTTCCGCGAACGCTCGCGCGGCCAGGCACGAAAGCTCGCCGAATCGCAGAAAGCACCCATGATCAAGCTCGCGCCTATGACCACTCCACCGAAGGAACGCTCGTGAAGAAAATCCTCGTCGTCGATATCGGCGGCACGCACGTGAAGCTGATGATCTCCCGCACCGAAAAGCGGAAGTTCGATTCGGGCATGAAGCTGAGCCCGAAGCAGCTCGTTGCCGGTATCAGGGAAGCAGCCAACGATTGGGATTTCGAAGCGGTCTCGATCGGTTTTCCCGCCGTCGTCGCCGGGGGCAAAATCAAGGGCGACCCGAAGCATCTCGCGAAAGGCTGGGTCGGCTGGGATTTTAAGAAGTCGTTAGGCAAGCCAACGCGCGTGATCAACGATGCCGCGATGCAGGCGATCGGCAGTTATCGCGGCGGCCGCATGTTGTTCCTCGGGCTCGGCACGGGCCTCGGCTCGACGTTGATATGGGACCGCAATGTTCTCCCGCTCGAGCTCGGAGACTTGCCTTACCCCGGCGTGGAGCGAATCGAAGACGTGGTCGGCAAAGATGGCCTGGCGAAGCTGGGCAAGAAGGTCTGGCAGCGCGAAGCAATGTTGATCGTGCAGCGTTTGAAGCTCGCGTTCATTGCCGATTACGTGGTGCTCGGCGGCGGCAACGCGAAGCAGTTCACAACGCTGCCGAAAGGCATCGAGCCGGGCCATAACCGGAACGCTTACCTCGGCGGCTGCCGCCTCTGGCAGACCAACGCGCGCACGCGCCGCGCAAAATGGAACGTGCTCTCCTAGCGCAATCGCCGCCGCCGTCATCCTGAGCGAAGTCGAAGGATCTCGCGAGTTCGCCCAAACCACTGCGCAACGCAGTGCGCTGAAAACATCCGCGCGTAAGCGTTCCGCACTACTCCACCACAATTGTCGCCGGATCGAACGTCGGCTCCGGATACTGCGGCGCCATCTTCTCAAGCGCGTCGACAATCGCCTCGAGGATAAAAACGTTTCGCGCCCACTTCCGATCCGCCGGCACAATGTGCCACGGCGCATACTCAGTGCCGCAGGCGTTGACGACCGCTTCGTAGGCCACCTGATAATCATCCCACAGCGCTCGTTCCTTCAGATCACCCTCGTTAAACTTCCACAGCTTCGTAGCATCCTTCAGTCGCGCTTCCAGTCGCGTTTTCTGTTCCTCCTTCGAGATGCGGAGGAAGAACTTCAGCATCGTCACGCCGTTGTGCGTCAGTAGTCGCTCAAAGTTGTTGATGTCGTCGCAACGATCGCGCCAGACATCATCGCTGATCTGTCGATGCACTCGCGGGACGAGGACATCTTCGTAATGCGATCGATTCCAGATCGCGATCGAGCCTTTGCGCGGCGCGGCGTGATGCACGCGCCAAAGGAAATCGTGATCCCACTCTTCGGGTGACGGATATTTGAAGTTGGTTAGCTGAATGCCATTGAGATCGACGTCCGCGCAGATCGCTTTGATCGCCCCATCTTTACCCCCGGTGTCCATCCCCTGCAGCACGATTACGACGCTGCGTTCATGCTCGGCGTAGAGAACTTGCTGTAACTCCGCGAGCCGTTTGCTCAGGCGCGCCACGGTTTTCTCGCCCTCGCTTTTCGACCCTGGCGGCTTCCCTGCCGGGTTGATATCCCGCAACTGCACACGGGTTTTGGGCCCCGCTATGACCGCGCACTTCGTCACTTTTTTGCGCCGCGAGATCGGCTGCAGTCTGCCCGCCCCATTGAGGTTAGTATCGGCCGGCACGCGATTAGTGGAGTTCGCCATAGCTCGACGATACGACGGGCCCGTCCTGCAACAATGTATCGTTCGGCGGGCAGCTATTCTCGCGCGGCGCGAACAGCGATTCTTCGAGGAGCTGGAGGGCAATTGTTTCGGTACCGGCGCGGGGGCGTCGACGGCGCTCGCCACTCGTTAGCCGACTGCGCTAGTGCTCAGCGGCGTTGTATAAGAGCGCACGCATGAGGGTTGTTTTCGTTTCCGCGCCTACGCCGGTGCAGAAACTGACTTCGCGCGCGCCGCGGACTGGTTTCGGCGCGGCCATTAACTCGCCCGTCGGTCGCATGGACGCATAGCGTTTTTCGATCGGCAGCGACTCAGGTCGAGCGGCCGCCGTCACGGCAAGCGCGTCGAAGAGCGGACCGCCGCGATTGCCGACCACACTAGTCCAAAACCAAAGCCAGGCACGGCTGCGGCGATGCAGGTAATGCGCCGCATCTCCTCCGGCGGAAAGCTGGCGCGCATCGGTTTGCGTGAGCAACAACTGTCCGCCGCTTTCGACCGGTGCGAGCAGCAGCGGCACTCGGCTATGGAGGACGATCCGCGCCGCCGCCGGATCTTTGAAGATGTTTGCGTCATGGATTTGGAGCGATCCATTCCTCCCAAAGGTGAGCGCTCGGCCGGGCGAGCGGCCGCCCACGAGGATCACTTTTTTGAAGCGCGGCGCGAGTTTCGGGTGTGTTTGCAACAGCGCGGCCAGATTCGTTAGCGGACCAAGCGCAACATAAGTGAGCTTCTGCGTTCGCAGGGTCCGCGCGATGGCATTCACCGCCGCGGTGCTTCCGAAATCCCGCGGCTGGCGTGCACCGGGGAACACATTTGCATCCGCGACTCCGCCTGCTGCACCGAATCGTCGCACGATATCCCGGGTCACTGCGGCAGTGCGTGTGAGACCGGCGTTCCCATAGGTGCTGCTGATTCCTACAATGTGCAGCTGCGGCGAATGAAACGCGGCGATCAGCGCAAACCCGTCATCCACTTCGCGCCACGGAGCGCCGATCGCCGCGTCGGTATCAATCCAGACATTCGTCGCTGCAAGGAGGCGGCCACCGAACAGCAAGCAGAGGAGAAAAGTCGCGACGCGCATCACGTTCGCAATTTTATCGAACTCATGCGGAATTGCCCAGCGGGAACGCGGAAACGCTGCGGCCGAGAGGACGGGGTGCATGCAGCTAAAAACAGTTTGACCTTGGACTCGCCTCCAAGGCTTAGCATCCCATTATGACAAAAAACATTGTTCAGAATAGCGGCAAACTGCTGCTCGGATTGGCAGCACTCACAATCGCAGCCAGCGCCTTCGGTGCGACCGCGAAGGAGACAATGTGCGTGAAGCAAAAAGACGGGACCTACAAGTGCAAAGCGAGCGGTAAAATCATGAAAGAGCCCTGCTGCGATACGCCGAGCAACGACGTGAGAACGCCCAAGCCAAAAAAGTAATGGCGGCAAACATTAGCGCAAAACAATGATTACTAAGCGGAAAATCGAGGTCTTCACCGCTGGCTGCCCGCTGTGCGATGAGACTCTGGAATTGGTCAGGAACGCCGTTGCCGGTTGTGGCTGCGAAGTCATCGAGCGACGTTGTTCCGGAACCGAATGCTGCGACGAAGCAAAGCAAGACGACGTGAAGGCAATGCCGACAGTGGTGGTCGACGGCCGCATCCTGTTCGAAGGGAAAATCTCCCGCGAGCAGGCCGCTACCCTTACTCAGGCAGCGTGAACCCAAAGCCTCTGCTGATCGGACAACTGGCCGCATCGGCAGGGATTAAGCCCGACTCCGTTCGCTTTTACGAGCGGAGCGGGCTTCTGCCGAAACCGCAGCGGAGCGCCGCTGGATACCGCGTGTACGATCAGCCTGCAGTCAGCCGGCTGCGCTTTATCAAAAAAGCGCAGGCCTTGGGCTTTTCGCTCGACGAAGTCCGGCGCATCATGAGGCTGCAGGGTCAGGGAGGTGCAACCTGCCAATCGGTCGTGGCGATGGCGGCCGCGACCTTGCACGAGACAGAGATAAAGCTGCGCGAGTTGCAGAAGTTTCGTGATTCGCTGGCGGCAAATGTGAAGCGCTGGGAGAAGCTGCCGGCGCGCCGCAAATGCGTTGCCGAGTTCTGCGATCTAATCGAATCGAGTAGCTAGTGTTCCTGTTCAGATCGGAACAGCGGATAGACCAGTACTTTGAGATCGCGCTGGTTGGTCACGACTCTGCCGATCGTCGGTGAGGCGATTCATCTCGACCCGATGCGATACCAGGGAGGGGACTCGAACCCCTAATCCTTGCGGAACCAGATCCTAAGTCTGGCGCGTCTGCCAATTTCGCCACCCTGGCTTTCGTAGGCGCATCGCACCTTACGCAACGCATTGCGTTTGTCTTCCAACCGCTTCGGACGATCGGTCGCAACGGATCCAGTTCTTGTTCACGCGCGGACTCTCTCTGCCGTTGATCACGATTGGCTGAAGTTCGAAAACCGATACTTTGGCCTGCGAAGATGACGCGGCCTTTCACGCAAAGCAGGCGACCCCTAATGAACAGCTCGGCCAGCTTGCGCACGTTGCGCTCCGCTTTGCCGCGTGGACGGAGCGCTGGGTGCCGGACGCATTCATCTTCGCGCTGATCGCTACCGTTGCCGTCTTCCTCGCGGGGTTTGCCTTTTGCGCCGTCGACCGCCGCCGCCAGTTTAATCGGTGAAGCCCTCGCTAACCTCGTGCACCATTCTGGATGCTGCCAATTCAGGGCTGCTCGATCTACGTGCGCGGGACGTGATGGGTTACGCCTTTGTCGATTGCTCGTTCTCGTGCCGGCGGTGCTCCTGCTCGAGACGCTCCTACTCGTGACGCTTCTGGGCGCGACGCTCCGTTACCCGCTCTAGTCGCCTGCATACGAGCGCTCCGCGTGTTTAATCCGAATCGCTTTCTAGGGGCCAAAAATGGGTGCACGTGTCTCAGCTTGTTAGGATCTGCCGTCGCGGCAGCCGCTCTTTTCGTCGAGCCAGCCTTTGCGGGTGATCGCAAAGAAGCCTCCGCTGCAAGTCATGAAGCACTCGGTGCGGGCCCGACTAATTACGCCGCCATCGCGCCGGCAGTCTCGAACCGCGTGAACTCTGGCGAACACCGAAGCGTCGGCGATGATGCGCTGCCTTTCATGTTTCAGAATTACGGCGCAAC
>JALYXP010000117.1 GCA_030947045.1 Verrucomicrobiota bacterium
CCAGGGCGCAGCCTGCGGGTAATTCGCCTGGTCAGTGTAGTTACCGGGCACGGTAGTACCGAAGAAGGCGTAGGAAGCGCGATTGTCATCACCTCCTACAACTGTCGGGAAGGTAGTGTTAACCAGACCTAAGGTAGCGCCAACATCCTGGTCGTTGCTCCAGGTGTCACCCTGGTCACGCGAAACCGCGATATGGGCATGTCCGTCCGCAGCCTGATAGCCGAGATAGATCGTGTTGCTGGCTTGCGCCCCTGGTTTACCGACATTGTTCACGCCGATGCCAACCGAAGGATCGACTAGGAAGCCAGTTGTGCTGCTAGTCGGCACTCGCTTGACCGCCCAGGTATGTCCATTGTCTTTCGAGACAACAACCGCCGCCTGTCCGTTGCAGCTCCGGTTCGGCACGTAGACCGAACCATCCGGCGCGACTTTCACGTGGCCGTGAATGCCTACGCAATCAGCCACCGTGTAGATGGGCACACCAGCGCCGAACGTAATGCCACCATCATCGCTCCGTGCACAAAACGATGCTGCGATATCTTGCGAGCAGTAGTAGACCGCGTTCGGGTAAACGGGATTCGGCACCGGGAATGGCGCATGATAGGGACCGGCGCCGATCGTCTGGTGATCGGCACCCGACGGAAGGCCGCCACCCTGACTCGGGAGGTAGGATTGGCCATCGTTATCCGTGAAGAAGGTGATGCTGTCCTGGCCGGTCAGCTGAGACACGAACGTGCGATTTGGCCTGTTATCTCCCTGGAGGCGGAAGTGGTCGGTGAAGAGAATCGGATCGAGTGAGACTGCGGCGGGTGGACTGGCGTTCGTCCAGGTATCACGCGCTGGTGAGGAACAATCATTCAGGCTGATGCGGATCGCATTGAAGCCGGCTAGGTACATCAAGTTACCCGTCTGCCAATTTGCGCCGAGGGACGGTTCGCCATTGCTATAGGACGCCGTTGACGGCGGCGTATAGTTCATGAACCGCGGATCGCCCGCGCCAGGTGCCCCTGGTGTGCCAGTTGGCGTCGGCGAAGGAGTTGCCGCCGGGCAGGTGCAGGAGGGATGGCCAACAAGCGTGTAGGTCGGGTTGTTCCCACTGACGGTGGTTGAGTCAGCCCCCGCGAGCAGCCCCGTGCCCGCCGATCCGACGAGAATCTGATTCACGCCCTGGACCTTCGTCAGAGTCTGACCGGGAGTTGGATTGCCGACTTTATTGTTCGCGACGGTGATTGCGATGGTGCCGTCGACGTTTTTGCTGCCGCTATCCGCGGTTCCGCCCGGAGTGGTTGTGGTACCGACAGTGCCGTAACCGAACGACACATTGCCGTTCTGATCGCTTGCCATCTCGACGTAGTAGGCGGTTACGCTCGCCGGCAGAGTTGGGGGAGCAAAGCGGATCGTCCAATGCCCATTTGGTGGAATCGAACTGAGGTTCGCCACCTTCATCGTGAAGGTGAGGTAGTTCGTCGCCGGATCGCCGGCGCAAGGTTCAGCGATCGAAACGGATTGGATGTCGAACTGCTGATTGGCGGCAGGTGCGCCGGTCTGATCCCCCGCAGGATCGGTTACTACCAGCGTGCCCGGGGATGTGCACGTCACCGCGTCGTCCGGCTGCGCCAACGCGTCGCTCGAGACGCGGTCGAGCAACGCCGCCGTCCGGCTCGCCGAGCGCGTCTGATCGACAAAGAGGAATGACAATAGGACAAGTGCGCCGAGGAGGAGAGTGGCAGCACTGAACTGACGGGCTTGATGGAGGACGAGCTTGCTCATGGTATTTCTCGTTAAGGCGAAGGATACTCTCCGCAGGGTTGCTCCCGATTCGCGAGAGAACACCTAGGTGGATGGTTGGGCGAAACGCGCTTCTTCGCCCGACTTCTTCAAGTCACACGGAGTCAAGGTGCGGCAACTCTGCGCATGACGAAAAGGTAATCCGCCGCCTTGCAGCCGCGGGAAAACGGATGCTCGAATTTAGTACAACGCTGGCGAGTCAATCTGCCGGCAAGTTCTTCCACCCCAATCGCCCATGAAAGCAATCCTTCACCATGCCAGAGTGAATCGACTTACCTCCTTCGTCGCACTGGTTCTTGTAAGTCTCGGGCTGTTGTTCCTGGTAAGTGCCCTTGCCGGTCCACAGGTCCGTCTCGATTCCACAAGAGCAGTTGCCGCGGGTCGCGCGCCCATTTACACGACAGGCAGCTTCACCTTCGCTGCCCCGCAGCAGATGCCGAAGGCACCGGTTAGCCCCGTGTTTTTCCAGCAGGATGCTGAGCCGGAGATCAAGGCAGACCTCTTCGGCAACATTTACATCACCGCGATAAACGGGGTGCCCGGCGGCACCGATCTCTGGAAGTCAATCGACCAGGGCGCCACTTTCACCTATCTCGGCCAGCCGGATGGTTTGCAGGACAAGTGCGCCTCACCCACGCCCCAGTGTCTGGCGGGGGGCGGCGCAGATGATTCAATCGACGTTTCCAGCGGCGGCTATCTCTACGTCACCAGCCTTTACATTGGCAGCGTCACCTTCAGCACGTCAATGGATGGGGGAACGGGCGGCACCTTGCCCGGGCAGGCTTGGACAGTGAATCCGGTTTCTACTGGGGTCCCGGTTGAAGATAGGCAGTGGATCGCAGCCTATGGCCCGCAGACTGTGTTCATGACTTTTCGCCAGGCGCCTGGCACCGGCCGCTTGCTCTTCACTAAATCAACCGACGCGGGCAAGACCTTCTCGCCACCGACGCTGCTCACGAGCGCGAACAGCACGGAAGGCAACCTCGTGGTCGATCCCTACAGTGGCTATCTCTACACAACGTTCATTCCTTCCGCGGCGCTCAATCGCATTGACCTGCTGAAGTCAACCGACGGCGGCGCTACCTGGAGCACGATCACCGGCGTTTACACCGGCCCTACCGGCGCCGATCCGGCGCATAAGTTCACGCTTGTCGCGGTCGATCGAGGTGGGAACCTGCATCTCACCTTCAGCAGTAAGGATGCGAACGGCACCCACGTTTACCTGACCAGTTCGCCGTTTGACGCGACGCTCGTGAACGGTAAAGCGAAAGGCCCGGGCGAAGCGGGCACCTGGATGGCGCCGGTTCGGATCGACAGCGGCGCGAGCACAAACACTGCGGTGCAACCTTGGGTCGTCGGCGGCAGTCCGGGCGTGGTTGATATCACGTGGATCGGATCGAGTGGCGCTAATGCGGACACCGCGCCGTTCGACTGGCAGGTCTACTTTGCGCAGGTAACGAACGCGCTCTCCGCTTCGCCGAGCGTCGCGCAGTCGCAAGTCACGACCAACCCCGTGCATGACACGAACATTTGCTTCAATGGCACCGGCTGCACCGGCACAGCAAATCGTGACCTGCTCGAGTACTACACGATGTCGCTGGATCCGGAAGGCAGCGCGTTGATTGCGTATGCTGACTCCGTTAACAACTGCCCCGCCGCAAGCTGTAAGACGAACACCTGGTTCAGCCGGCAAAGCAGCGGCACAAAAGCGTACGCGCCGCCCGCCGGGCCAGCGCCCGCCACTTTCGCGCCGAACGTAGCCGTCGGTTCACCCGGCGCCGAGCCCAGCCTTTGGGTCGATAGTTACAATTGCGTCTACGTCACCGCGCCGGGAAATCCATGGGTCTGGAAGTCGGTGAACGCGGGCGCGAGCTTCCTG
>JALYXP010000152.1 GCA_030947045.1 Verrucomicrobiota bacterium
CGCACTTTTTCGATCATATCGAAACTCGCGTCTGCGATGCCAATTCGTCGCAACCAGTGCAGAATGGCGCGCCGCCGCAATGCGATCGGCAGCTCCAGCAAGGTCGCGACTTTAAGCTTCGGGCTACTCTGGAATTCCGCGTGTGCCAGCTGATCGAGCAACGCATCTTCGTCGGCTGCGATCAACGCCGCGCGCCGGACGGTTACTTGAATATCGCGCCCGAATTCGCGGCGCAGCATCGGGATGACGCGGTGCCGCACGCGATTGCGCAACAGAGTGACGTCGTCGTTGCTTGCGTCGTCACGGAACTTCAGGCGGTGTGTTTTTGCATACGCATCGATCTCAGAACGCGAAACGCCGAGCAGCGGCCGCACAATCCGGAGCTGTCTTTTATCGATCACCCGATCGCTCACAATCTGCATGCCCCGTTGGCCGCGCAGACCAGCACCGCGGAATAGGTTCATCAGGAACGTCTCGACCAAATCATCCGCGTGATGACCGAGAAAGATCGTCCGGCAGCGACGACGGCGAGCGACCGCCGCGAAGAATGAGTAACGGGCAGCGCGCCCAGCGGCTTCCACGGATTGTTTCTGCTCGGTCGCGAGGTCGCGCACATTACTTTCGCCGAGTTCGAACGACAGGCCAGCGGCCTCCGACGTTCGGCGAACGAACCGCGCGTCGACCCTTGAAATTTGGCCGCGCAATTGATGATCCAAATGACAGACGATGAGCCGGCGGTATCCGCATGCGAGCAGCCAATGCAACAGCGCCACGGAATCCCTCCCGCCCGACACGCCAATCAGATAACGCTCGCCGATCGGGAAGCGGTTCAGAGTCTCGCGGGACCACTCATGCACGTTGTTGCTCCTGGCGGCCACGGCTCAGCAGGACATTCACACCCCTTGCCGTCAAGTTGCACGTGATCAACGTTGTTTGACAATGAATGAACGTTCATTCACTGTGCGAACCCCGATGGCTACGCCGAAAACAGACGCCGCCGCCGCTGAGCGTCGTGATCAGATCCTGAGCGCCGCGATGATTTGCTTCGCTCAAAAGGGGTTCCATCAGACGAGCATGCAGGATGTGAGTGAGCAGGCGGGTATTAGCGTCGGCCTCATTTACCGATATTTCGCCAGCAAAGAAGCGGTCATCGCGGCCATGGCAGAACAGCATAAGACGGAGCTTCAGGAATTGCTGGAGCGCGCCCGGTCGGCGCCGACTTTGCTCGAGTCGCTCGAGATTCTTCTGACCGCCCATTGCTGCGAAAACGCACCGCAAATGCATGCAGCCTTCGTCGTCGATTTGTTCGCAGAGGCGGGTCGCAATCCAGGCATCGCGAAATTGGTGCGGGGCGTATTGGAAACTGGAATGACTGGCATCACCGAAGTGATCTCGCGCGCCCCGGAGATGATCGATGCGCCGCACGAATTGAAGCCGCGCGAAGTAACGGATCTGATTTTAGCGACCGCACACGGCTCGATGATGCGCGACGTCCTGGATCACGCGCACGTTCCGGCGGCCGAACGCCGTGAGCGCCAGCTCGCCGTCGTGCGCCAGCTCTGGCGGCTCCTTTTCGACCATGCAAACCACCCTGCCCTCTCGTAAATCGCCCAGCTCCGCTCCGGCGACGCCACCGCATAAGCGGACGCGTCGGGCTGTGATCAAAGTGAGCCTCGCCGTGCTCGCGATCTTCCTCGTGCTCGCCGGCATTTATGCGTCGCAGATCGTGAAGATGATCAGCATGGGCTCGAAGATGGTGCCTCCTCCGGAGACGGTCACGAGCATTGAAGTGCGGTCGGCTGATTGGCAGCCAATGGTGTCGGCAGTGGGATCAATCTCCGCGGTGCAGGGAGCGACGATTAGCGCGGAAGTGGCAGGCACTGTTTCCGAGGTCTTGTTTGAATCGGGGGCACAGGTGAAAAAGGGCGACCTACTTGTGCGTCTCGACTCTTCGGCGGAGGAAGCGCAGCTACGCTCGGCCGAGGCGGATGCGGCGCTCGCCAAAGCTGATCTCGACCGCTCGCGCGATCTGGCGGCACGGAAAGTGATCTCGCGCGCAGAGATGGATGCGGCTGAGTCGAAGTTCAAACAAAAGGCCGCGGCGGTCGACAACATCAAGTCCGTCATCGTGAAGAAAAACATCGCCGCGCCGTTCGACGGACGCGCGGGAATTCGTGAGGTGAATGCCGGGCAGATGGTGCCAGCGGGTCAGCGGATCGTTTCAGTGGAAACATTGGGATCTGTCTTCGCCGATTTCGCTCTGCCGCAACAACGGG
>JALYXP010000156.1 GCA_030947045.1 Verrucomicrobiota bacterium
CGCACTTTCGAGAGACACTTCACGCTGGAACGATTTGGCGCCGCTTTTGCGCGCGCGATTCAGAGTGCGACCGAAGACGGACGCGTCAAAACGCCGCGCGACAGAGCAGAGGAATATCGCGAGTGGGTTGCGCGGTATGACACTCCTTCAGCCTGCGACCGGATCGCGATCGCGCGCCAGCTACGTGCAATGTCGAATGCTCCGCGCATTTCGGTTCTACTACCCGTTTTCAATCCGGATCTAAAGCTCCTCCGTGCCGCCATTGAGTCTGTCCGGCGGCAGAGTTACCCGCATTGGGAGTTATGCATCGCCGATGATGCGTCCACGGATTCCGCGGTCGGCTCGGTGCTTCAGGAGTTCGCGGCCGCCGATGAGCGGATTCGGGTGACTTATCGCCCGACCAACGGTCACATCTCCGCCGCTTCCAACTCCGCATTGCAGCTCGTGACGGGCGATTGGTGCGCGTTGCTTGATCAAGACGACGCACTAGTGGAGCACGCGTTTGCGTTTGTGGCGCTCGAGATTGCCGCTCATCCGGAGGCGCGCGTGATCTACTCGGACGAGGACAAGATCGACCTTAATGGCCTTCGCTCGAATCCATTTTTTAAAACGGATTGGAATCCGGAGCTGTTCCACGGCCAGAACTACATCAATCACCTCGGTGTCTATGAGACTTCGCTGTTGCGAAGGGTCGGCGGGTTCCGCGAGGGACTGGAAGGTTCGCAGGATTACGACGTTGCATTGCGCTGCTGCGAGACGCTGCGGCCAGAACAGATCCGGCACATCCCCCGGATCCTGTATCACTGGCGCATGGCTCCCGGTAGTCTGGCCGAAATTCCGGATGCTAAACCGTATGCGAAGGAGGCGGCGCGTCGGGCCTTGGCGGATCATCTGGAACGCCGCGCCATTGCAGGCCACGTAGAGGCGTGTCCTGAGAACATCGAATCACATCGTGTGATTTATGCGCTGCCGGCCCGACCACCGTTGGTGACCATCATCATCCTGACGCGGGATCGCGTGCAGCTACTGCGGCAATGTTTACGCAGCATCGGCGATCAGACTGACTACGCGCCATACGAAATCGTCATCCTCGACAACGGGTCGACGGATCCAGAGACGCTCGAGTTTCTGGAGAAGGTCTCAACTTGGATGGGCGTAACTGTGGTTCGCGACGATGGAGAATTTAACTTTAGCCGATTGAACAACATCGCCGCGCGGCACGCGCGAGGTGCCATTCTCGCGTTCTTAAACAATGACATTGAGGCGACAAATCGCGGCTGGCTCGCAGAGATGGTTAGTCACGCGGCCCGGCCGGAAGTCGGCGCCGTCGGTGCGCGGCTGTGGTACCCTGACGGAACTTTGCAGCACGGCGGCGTCGTGCTTGGACTTGGTGGGGTAGCCGGGCATGCGCATCACCGCGTTCCTCATGGACATCCTGGCTACTTCAACCGGGCATTCCTGCAGCAAAACTGCGGTGCTGTAACGGCAGCCTGCATGCTCACGCGCACAAGCGTATTCGAGAAGCTCGGCGGATTCGACGAACGGAACTTGAGCATCAACTTCAATGACATCGATTACTGCGTGCGCGCACGGAGCTGCGGGTTGCAGGTGGTTTGGACTCCGTACGCCAACCTGATCCACCACGAGTCGGCTTCGCGCGGTCACCATTCTACGCCGGAACAACAGGCGGAGTTCCGCCGCGAGGCAACCTTCATGCAAGGGAGACACGGAGATGCGCTGCTGCACGATCCATTCTACAGCCCAAATCTCTCTCTCCGGCTTCCGGGATTTGAGATCGCCTTCCCACCACGCGTGCAGAAGTCCGCCGTGCTCGACGCGCATTTTAGTCATTGTCATAGAGCTGCGCGCGCTGTGGCAGCTGACACGTCGGCGTTAGGGTAAGGGTGCGGGTTTGCGCGCGATCAACACGGAGTCGTGCCATTTATTGCTCTCGTTGTCGTATTGCGGCAAGTCCTCCCACTGCGTCCAACACTCAATAGTCTCGAGTCCAGCGTAGCGCGCGACTGCGCGGAGGCCGTCGGGATAAAAGCGCCAGCAATCGACTGGAAATTGATGCTCAGGACCGCTGGAAGGCGCGAGAATGCAGCAGATAGCATTGATTTTTAGCACGCGGGCGATCTGCTGCATCGTCAGCCAGAAGAACTCGGTGTGTTCGAAAGTCTGCCCGGAGATCAGCACATCGACACTCAACGGCTCAATTTCCCGCCAATTGTAAGGGTCTTGCAAAATGAGGTCGACGTTTTTACCGGCAGCCATGTCGAGGCCGATGTAGCGCCAGGCCGCTTCGTCGAAAAGCGGGCGATAGGAGCCGTTGATATCCTGGCTGCCGAGATCAACGACAACGAGGTTCTCCGGCTCGCGGCCGCTCAGGTATTTTTCACGAAAAGCGGCCATTTTATCGTATGAGCTCGCGTGCATCTCATCCGAGTCAATCGTGCGAACGAGTCTCGCGCAACTCTGCGCGCCGCAGTCGTAAGGGGCCCTTGCATTTAGCGCCCCGCGCTGAACCGTCACCAGCGATGCGCAAAACGAAGATCATCTGCACGCTCGGGCCCGCAACCGAGACGCCAGAGGTGCTGCGGCAGATGATGCAGCAGGGCGCTGACATCTTCCGGTTGAACATGAGCCACGCGCGGCACGATTGGGTGCGAGCGATTGTCCCGCAGATTCGCGCGATCGCGGCGGAGCTTGACCGGCCGGTGGCGATCCTGCTCGACACGCAAGGGCCAGCGATTCGCACCGGCGATATTGGCCGCGATCTGCAGCTCTGTCCGGGCGACACGCTGGAGTTCACCGTGCGCGGCGCGAAGAGTGAGGAGGCGTATTCCGTTGACGTAAACTATGACGGTCTCATTAACGACATCTCTGCCGGCGACACGGTGCTGGTCGATAATGGTGTGATTCAGTTGCTCGTGCTCGAGAAGCAGCACAATCGCATTCGCTGCAAGGTGCTGACGCCGGGGACACTTGGCTCGCGGCGGCACATCAATCTTCCCGGCGTGCGGGTGAACCTGCCGCCATTGACGCAGAAGGACCTCGATGATGTGCGCGTCGGCGTCGAGGTGGGCGTCGATTTTGTGGCGTTAAGCTTCGCGCGGCAAAAAAGCGATGTGGAAGAACTGCGCGGTGTGCTGAAAATGCTGGAGAGCACGGCGCAGATCATCGCGAAAATCGAGGATCAATCGGCGGTGCGTGAGATTGACGACATGATCCACGTGGCCGACGCGATCATGGTCGCGCGCGGCGATCTCGGGATCGAATGTCCGATGGAAGAGTTGCCGATCATCCAGCGCCGCATTGTGAAGCAGTGCCTGCACTTCGGAAAGCCGGTGATCGTGGCGACGCACATGCTGGAGTCGATGATCGAGAATCCGGTGCCGACTCGCGCTGAGATCACGGACATTGCCAACGCTGTCTTCGAACAAGCGGATGCGATTATGTTGAGCGGCGAGACGACGGTCGGCCGTTACCCGGTGAAATGCGTGGAGGTCTTCGATCGCGTGGCGCGGCGAATCGAGCGAAGCGGTGGCGCCGGGTTCGCGCGTGAGACGGAGTTACACGACAGCCGGCAGAAGACGGTGGCTTCGGCGGTGAGTCTCGCGAATTCGCTGCCGAAATCGAAGTTGATCGTGTTCACGCGGCACGGGACGATGGCGCGCTATGTCTCGAACATGCGACCTGAGAACGCGCCGATCTTCGCGTTTACGCCGAGCGAACACATCTACCGCCATCTCACGCTCTGCTGGGGGACGCACCCGGTGTTGCTCGAGTTCACCTCCGATCCGAACACGACGATCGAAGCGGCGGAACGGTATCTGCGCGAGGCGGGATTGACTGAACTGAACGACAACCTCGTCGTGCTCAGCGATCTCCGGGCCGGCGACTCGCAGATCGATTCGATCCAGGTGCGGCAGGCGAAAGGCGATTACGCCGGAGCGTCGATCCCGCAGGATACCGACGCGGAATCGATGATGGATTAGCGCGCCCAAAAACGAAAAGCGTGCAGACGTTTCCGTCCGCACGCTTTCGTTTTTTTAAGTTTTGCCTGCGCGGTTAAGCTTCAACCGGTAACTCCACGTACACCGGCCGCTCTTTCTTGCCGAGCGCACGCCGGAGTTTCGAAAGCGCGATGTTTTGCAGCTGACGAATACGCTCGCGCGTTACGCCGAATTTCTTGCCGACTTCTTCGAGCGTCTTCGGCTTGCCGCCATCGAGACCAAAGCGCGAGAAGATGATCTTCCGTTCGCGATCGTCGAGTACGTCGAGCAATCCGCCGACTTCGTTGCGCAGGTTCTTGTCGCGCAGCAATTCGAAAGGCGTCTGCGCTTCCTCGTCGCCCACGATTTCGCCGAATTCCGTCGAATCGTCATCGCTGATCGGCGCATCGAGCGACGCCGGGCGAATAGAAACCGTCTTCAGCTGCGAGACTTTCCCGCTCGCGATGCCGATTTCTTCGCCGAGCTCGTCATCAGTCGGTTCGCGACCGAGCTCCTCGCTCATCTGCAGCGAAACGCGGCGCATCTTCGAGATCTTATCGACGAGGTGCACGGGCAGGCGAATCGTCTTCGACTGGTTCGCGAGCGCGCGTTTGATGGAT
>JALYXP010000169.1 GCA_030947045.1 Verrucomicrobiota bacterium
GCGGTTCCGACCGCGGAAAAAGCTACCAGTAAGATCAATGCTCTGCGCTCGGCCGGTTTTTGTTTCCAATAGTCGCCGCGCAACGCCAAAGACGCTGCTACCACGAGAGGCAGGCAGGCGCCTAGGAACGATAACGAGTGTAGCAGAGCTTTTTTCCAAAAAGGCGCCAGATCGGTGTGGTTAGTTATGACCCAGTAAAATGTTTCGGATAGAATGCCCGAGCGCCATAGGAGGAGAATCGCGAGTCCGAGCGTCGCCAAAAATCCAGCGGTCAGCATGGCAGCGTGGACGACGGATTCCTTCCAGGAGGTGCCGCGGGTGAGCCGGTAGACCGGAGAAAGGAGATACAATCCCAAGGGGAGCGCCGCCAGCGCGGCGGGCTGCTTTAAGAGAAAGGCGAGGCACATTAAGCATCCCGCGCCCAGAAGCTCCACTCTCCAGCGGAACCAGTTCCGGCCGAACGCGATCGACCAGGCCCAGACAAGGGGAAGATTCATGAGCAACTCCCCGTTGAACGCCAAGTTCTTGAAGGTTCCCCACGGCTGGAAAATACTGTAAAGGAGCGCCGCGATTAATCCCGTTTGCCAGTTGAAGAGCTGCCGGGCACAGACATAGAGACCGGCCATCGTGGCCAAGGTCCAAAGCAGCGCCGCAACGTGCAGTGCGGCCCAGTTTGATTTGCCGGTCATTTCGAACACCGCCGCGTAGGTCAAAAAAAGCAGCGGCGGTTTCCGCTCCACCACGTCGACATAGAGGCGCCCTCCATCGATCATTTCATTCGCCACGATCGAGTAGACCCCTTCGTCATCGATCGCCTGGGGATGCACTAGGGCGGGCAAGCGCGTCACGATCGTGAGCAGGACAAGCCCAAGAACAGCCCACGCAAGCTTTCGACGCTCATTGCGCCCGTTCGGGCGAAGGCCGGCGTTTGCGGGAACGTAGAAACTTAATGAGTCGGCTCTCGCCTCTAATGTCGACAGGATGATCTAATGATCTATGCGGTGTCTTTATGTCGCGTCAAAGGCGCATTGCCGCCCTGAAAACACAAGCTGCTCGTCGAACGGGATTCGAGCCCGCCTCCGCTGTTTCGCGAAACTGCACGGAGACCGCGCAATTCTTCACATGTCAGCGCGTTAAAGCAAATCTGGTCCGTTAGAGTTAACAAAAATCTCAGCATGGTAAAACAGCGCCTGTGAAGGGCGTTGCAGCAGCGTTTGCGCCAAAGAGACAAAGCCGTCGAGAATTGCCGCCCTCCCAGGGACGACATGTGGCAAGCGTAAACGTTTCGAGCCGCAGCGATTCAACGGCCCGAACCTAACTATTTACATCGCAACGATGGTACGTCACTTGGACGAACAGCCTGTTTTCAGGGCCGCTAAGCGACAGGCGAGCGTCATCATGACTGCACATCCCGGTCATTTTCTCTTCCGAAAGAACCGCGATGGTCTGGTCGGCGATTTCTCAGCTGCCACCGCGTTGTCAGAAATCATATGCGAACTGCCGCCCAAACTGCCTTGCGCATAAGCACACCACTCGAAACAGCTCAAGGCTCGCGGCGACCACTTGACGGACTACGTCGTCTTCCAGCAGGGGGAGGTGAATTGACCTCGCCCGCGGGATCCCGAGGTGGCCGCCGCGAAAACCCGAAGAGATCAGGCAGAAAGCGAATATCGTGAACTATTGCACCGCCAAATGCTGCGAACAGATCCCTCGCTTGAGCCGCTGCTTCAGAAGATGACCGAGTTGATAAAACACGCCGCTTTTTGAAGCGCCGGGACGATACTGCGCAGGCAGTTCTGGACCTTCAACCGGTTAAGACCTGTTGCTCGGTCAGTCTGCTGCGCAAGCCGGTGCCGATCTTAGAATTGATTATCCATTCCGTAATACTTGCGAGCGGAGCTCGGCCGTGAACCGTAGCAGGAAGGCCTTCTACACCGGAGCTCACAATCGCAGTTCGCAATCAAAGCTACTCCTTACATCTCATGCCTCACGCGCGAAAATCCGAGTGGAAGGAGCGAGTTTTCGGCGCTGTCGTGCTTGGGCTAATCCTTTTGTCCTTGATCGTTGGTTGTTGGGCGCGGGCCTTTAATCATGATGAGGGGCAGTTCATTGCATCTGGTGCGCTTCTCGCTCGAGAAGGCTATTTGCCGTATATTGACTATCCATATTTCCACTTGCCGAATCTTGTCTTTGTCTACGCGGCGTTATTCCGAACGAACGGCTTTCTACTGTTAACCGCACGCAGCTTCAACATCGCGTGTTCCTGGCTGCTAATCGTCCTCGTCTACAGTATTGCCGCGTCGGTGTTTCGCTTCCTCGGAAAGGGACGTTGGCTGGCAG
>JALYXP010000172.1 GCA_030947045.1 Verrucomicrobiota bacterium
AGGCGTATCTCCTGCGGGAATTTGAGGAGCCCGGCACCACCGTTTGGCGCGACGTTCCGGACCCAATCGGCTGCGGCCGCGAGGTGTATCAACTCTGCGCGGAGACGATTAAAAACGCTTTACCGAGTGTGCTCGCGTTCGTAGAACAAACCGAAGTTGCAGCTCCGGCCGGCCCACGCGGCGCCCGTTCATCCCATCATATGGCAGACATTTCCTCGCCCACCACCGGCGGTTCGTCCGGCTCGTTTTCTTCGCCTCGTGGCAAACTGCGTAACACCGATCCCGAGATCTTTGCGGTGATCGAGGCCGAGGAGAAGCGGCAGGAAGAGAATATCGAGCTGATTGCATCCGAAAACTTCACCAGCCGCGCGGTGATGGAAGCGCAAGGGAGTTGCCTAACGAACAAATACGCCGAGGGCTATCCCGGGAAGCGTTGGTATGGCGGCTGCGAAAATGTCGACGTTGTCGAGCAGCTGGCGATAGATCGCGCGAAGCAGCTTTTCGGGGCGGAGCATGTGAACGTCCAACCGCATAGCGGCGCGCAGGCGAACATGGCGGTCTACTTCAGCACGCTGAAGGTGGGCGACAAAATCCTCGCCATGAACCTCGCGCACGGCGGCCATCTCACCCACGGGCACCCGGCGAATTTCTCCGGTAAGTTTTACACGGTTGCGCAATATGGCGTGAGCGAGCAAACCGAGCACATCGACTACGAAGCGCTGCAAAAGCAGGCCGAAGAAGTGCGGCCCGCGATGATCACTGCCGGCGCGTCCGCTTATCCGCGGATCATTGATTTCGCGCGATTGCGTCAAATCGCCGATTCCGTGAACGCGCTCTTGTTCATCGACATGGCGCACATCGCCGGGCTGGTCGCCGGCGGGCAACATCCGAGCCCTGTCCCGCATGCGCACTACGTCACTACAACAACGCATAAAAGTCTGCGCGGGCCGCGCGGCGGCATCGTCCTATGCCAGCAGCAATTCGCCAAGCAGATCGACTCGACCGTGTTTCCAGGCATTCAGGGTGGGCCGCTGATGCACGTCATTGCAGCGAAAGCAGTTTGTTTCCACGAGGCGTTGCAGCCCGGTTTTCGTGATTACCAAAGGCAAGTCGTGATCAACGCGAAAGCGCTGGCCGCAGGACTCGCCAAGCACGGTTATCGAATCGTTTCCGGCGGCACAGAAAATCACCTGATGCTCGTCGATTTGCGCCCGAAGAACTTTAACGGGAAAGACGCGCAGGAAAGCCTCGATCGTGCGGGCATTACGGTGAACAAAAATGCGATTCCGTTCGACATCAGCTCGCCGTTCAAACCCGGCGGTATCCGCGTCGGCACGCCAGCGGTGACGACGCGCGGGATGAAAGAAGAAGAGATGCTCGAGATCGCTGATCTCATCGCCGAAGCGCTCGAGAAACGTGAAGATTCTGCCGGCCTTGAGAAGATCCGCGGTCGCGTGCGCGAGATGACGCGGCAGTTTCCGTTGCCGTCGTAGGATTCGTCATATGACTGAACAAAACGCGCCAGCTCCGGGCAATCCACTGCGCGAAGGAATCACCACCCGCACAGTGCCCGAGCCGTGCACCGTCGTGATCTTCGGTGCCACAGGCGACCTTACGCATCGCAAGCTCGTCCCGGCGCTCTATAACATCGCTGCCGATGGCGAGCTGCCGCCGGGCCTCGCCGTTGTGGGTTTCGCGCGGCGGCCGAAGACGGACGACGAGTTCCGCACCGAGCTCGAAGAAGCGGCGCGCAAACACTCGCGTCAGGGAGTTCGCGACGAGGTCTGGAAAAATTTCGCCGGGTCGGTCTTTTATCATCAGAGCGAATTTGCGGACGCCGAAGGTTACAAGCGTCTCGCGGAGCGGCTGACGCAGCTGGATCAAGAACGGCATACGGGCGGCAATCGCCTCTTCTATCTGGCGGCCGCGCCGGATCAGTTCGAGCCGATCCTGCAGAATCTGAAGGCGGCGGGATTGAACAAGGGCGGCGAAGGTGGATGGGCGCGCGTGATTGTCGAAAAACCGTTCGGCACCGACCTCGCTTCCGCGCGCGAGTTAAATTGCGTCGTCGAAGATGCTTTTTCCGAGCGCGACACCTACCGCATCGATCACTTTCTCGGCAAAGAAACCGCCCAGAATATCCTCGTTCTGCGCTTCGCGAACGCGATTTTCGAGCCGCTCTGGAACACGCGTTACATCGATCACGTGCAGATCACGGCGGCGGAGACGCTCGGCGTCGAAGGCCGCGCGGGCTACTACGAAGGTGCGGGAGCACTGCGCGACATGGTGCAGAACCATCTCCTGCAATTGCTTTGCCTTGTCGCGATGGAACCGCCGACTGATCTGAGCGCCGACAGCATCCGCGACGAAAAGGTAAAGGTCGTGCGCTCGCTCCGTCACTTCACGAATGATGAGGTCGGCGTGAATGTCGTGCGCGGTCAGTACAGCGACGGCGCGATCTCAGGCGAAGCCGCCCCGGCGTATCGCAAGGAAAAGAACGTCGATCCGAAGTCCGAGACAGAGACTTTCGTGGCCCTTCGCTTGCACATTGACGACTGGCGCTGGGCGGATGTGCCGATCTACATGCGAGTCGGCAAACGCCTCCCCAAGTCAGGCACCGAAATCTCCGTGCATTTCAAGAAAGCACCGCCGGTTCTCTTCAACAAAGAGTCGCAAGGTCTCGATCAGAACGTGCTCGTCATTCGCATCCAGCCCGACGAAGGAATCTCGCTGCGCATGCAGGCAAAGATGCCGGGCACGAGCTTTCGGATCGAGTCGGTGAAGATGGATTTTCATTACGGCACGTCATTTGGCAAAGCGAGCCCCGAAGCTTACGAACGCCTGCTGCTCGATGCGATGAGCGGAGATGCCACGCTCTTCGCGAGGCGCGACGAAGTAGAGCAAGCGTGGGCGTTTGTCGATGCGATCGAAGAAGCCTGGCACAGCGGGAAGAACGCACCGGAGCTGTTCGAGTATCCCGCGGGCTCTTGGGGACCGGACGCTGCCGACAATCTGTTAGCACGTGAAGGCCGCAGCTGGCGGCGCTTGTAACGAGAGCTTTCCGATGGCCGCATCGTCGCCCCAGACCATTGCTGCCGGTATGCCGGTCGCGATTGGAACCGTCGAGCGTGAGCTAAAAAAACTGTGGGCGCAAGGCGGCGAACAGATGAGCCGCGCGTCGCTCATGAATCTCGCGGTTTACAGCGAAGCCCCTGGATCGCTCGAGCAGAACACGCAGCTGATTTCGCAGATCACGCAGGAGCACGCCTGCCGCGCGATTGTTATCGCCGCCGATCCGTCGGCTAAGGTCGAAAAGGTGGAAGCCTGGATCGCGGCACATTGTCACGTCAGCCGTGCAGGCAAAAAGCAGATCTGTTCCGAGCAACTTTCGTTTTCGCTCGCGGGTTCATCGGTGCGGTTGTTGCCGAACATCGTTTTCTCGCACCTCGACTCGGAT
>JALYXP010000173.1 GCA_030947045.1 Verrucomicrobiota bacterium
TATGCCAGTTCGTTACGGTCGTTTTGAAATGCCGAAGACGCTCTCGAAAGAAGAGAGCTCGGCCACTGAAACCTACGCCAAGTTCACCGCTGAGCCGTTTGAAGCCGGCTACGGTCACACGGTCGGAAATTCGCTCCGCCGCGTCCTACTCTCGTCGCTCGAGGGCGCTGCGATCACCGCGGTGAAGATCACCGGCGCGCAGCACGAATTCGCCACCCTGCCGAATGTCGTCGAGGACGTCACTGACATCGTGTTGAACCTGAAGCGCGTGAAGTTTAAGGCTGCCGAACACGAGCCGCGTCGCCTCGCATTGTCGGTTAACAAAGAAGGCGAAGTCACTGCTGGCGACATCCAGGTGGTTCAAGGCTTCGAAGTTCTGAACCCGGATCAACTCATCTGCACGATCGACAAGAAGCATAAGTTCGACGCCGAACTCGAAGTGCGTGTCGGCCGCGGTTTCGCAACCGGTGACGAGAACAAGCGCGCGGATCAGCCAATCGGCTTGATCCCGATCGACTCCATCTTCTCGCCGGTGACCCGCGTGAAATACGCCGTCGAAGCGACCCGTGTCGGTCAGCGGACTGACTACGATAAGCTCGTCCTCGAGGTCTGGACCGACGGTCGCCTCACGCCTGATGAAGCCTTGCTCCAGGCCTCAGCGATCATGCGTCATCACCTCGATGTGTTCGTCAATTTCAACGAAGACGTCATCGAGTTCGACGAAACGCCAGCGGGTGTCAGCGAAGAAAACATGAAGCTGAAGAAGCTTCTGAACATGAGCGTGAACGAAATCGAGCTCAGTGTGCGTGCGGCGAATTGCCTGAATAACGCGAACATCACGTCAGTCGGCCAATTGGCGCAGAAGACCGAAGCCGAGATGCTAAAGTATCGGAACTTCGGCAAAAAATCGCTGAACGAGATCAAGGACAAGCTGCAGCAGTTGCAGCTCGGTCTTGGGATGAAGTTCGATCCAGGCTTGGTCGAGACGCAGGTCGGCGGCGGCGCGGTTGCGGAGGGCGTCGGGACGAACGGAGCGGCGGAAGCAGACGACGCTTAATCGCTCGTTAGGCGAGAGAGAAGGATTTACCCATGAGACATCAAAAGAAGACAGTGAAGCTCGGCCTCACGGCTTCCCATCGGAAAGCGCTGCTCGCCAACCAGGTTTGCAGCTTGATTGAACATCAGCGGATCAAGACCACGCTGGCCAAGGCGAAGGCCGTTCGTCCGCTCGCTGAGAAGATGGTGACGCTCGGTAAGAAAGGCTCGCTCCACGCGCGCCGTACTGCGCTCGCGACTCTTCGCCAGGCTGACATGGTGAAGAAGCTGTTCGAAGAAATCGCGCCGCGCGCGGTTGATCGCAAAGGCGGTTACACGCGCATCGTGAAACTCGGCGCTCGCAAGAGCGACGCAGCGCCCGTCGCGTTCATCGAGTGGGTCGATACGCCGGTGGTCGTCGACGAGCCTGTTATCGAAGAAAAGGGTAAGAAATCAAAAGCGACCAAGAGCCCGGTGGAGCCAAAAGCGAAGCCCGCACGCGCACCGAAGAAAACTGCTGCGCCAGCCTCGGACGATAAGCCAGCGGAGTAGCCTCACCGCAACCGAATCACACGAAAACGGGGCGTTCTGCGCCCCGTTTTTTGTGTACCCGAACGATTTCTCTGGCCCGCCCCGAAGTGTCCCAAATTTGGAACGGCACAATCCCGCAGGTGCCACTGACGCAGGTCGCTGAAGTGCGAGGATCTCTATATTGATAACGTCCTCAGCGGTTTATGAATATTCCGGGATGCTGGCACGGCCTTTGCAATAGAGACATGGCGAAACCAACTAATCGTCATGAAAACAAAGAACACCTACTCACTCCTCATTAACTCCGAAGAAAAAGGCCGCAGCATTTTCGAGACAGCCGTTTACAGCCTCGTCGTCCTCAGCATGGTATTTTCGGTCTTCGCCTTCGCATCGCAGGCGATTGTCGTTCCCGGCGTTCAAAAGACCAGCGGCAGCCCCGTGATCCAAACGATCGCGACGCAGCCAATCGATAAAACCGTGATCGCTGCTCGCGGCTAATCTGTTCCGACGCGATCTGTGCAGTCCGGACTAACCAGGCTACCGCAGGTGCGTGAGCTCCCAGCCGATCTCGCCGGTCGCGGAGATCGTCAGATAAGCGACGCTGGCCGGAGCTCCGCGATTCGGCCGCGTCACGCAGCCGGGATTTAAAAAGCGAACGCCGCCCCGGACTTCATCACGCGGCACATGCGTGTGCCCATGCAGTAGCACGTCGACGTTTCCAGGCACGCCCGCGGGCGGGATGTGGGTTAACTGTAGGCGCGTTCCGTTTCGCTCAAGATCAACCATCAGCGGCCACGCGGCTTCCGCATCGCAATTTCCCCGGACGATCGTGACCGCGGGGCCCAGCTCGCGAATCGCTTCCAGCAAGCGCGGCGCGCAAACATCGCCCAAATGCCAGATCTCATCGGCACCCGTGGCAAACTCTTCTAATTTCGCCGGCAGGTGATTGTGCGTATCCGCCAGCACCAGGATGCGCAGGGATTTGCCCATGCCGGTTAACGCCGCGACGCGCTACGATTCTGGTTCATTCGCGAGGCGACAAAACGGCTCGCGTAGCGGGCTGCGACATTCACGAGCAGAAATCTAAAGATGAGGCGGAACATATTACCTGTTAATCGCATTTCATCGCCCCGCGCGGCTGTTGTACCGCTCGGCGCTTCGTTGATTCCGAGCCGACCTGAACTACCTTCTGCCGTGTCATTTAAAGATTTTGGCCTCTCGCCCGAGGTTGTAAAAGGAACGCAGGCGATGGGGTTCACCGACCCGACGCCGATTCAGCACCGAGCGTTTCCGATCGTTCTCGCCGGTAAAGACCTCATCGGCACCGCCCAAACCGGCACAGGTAAAACGGCGGCGTTCGCGCTTCCGATTTTGACGAACCTCGCGGCGCACGGCGCGTTGCGCTGCCTGGTGTTGGAGCCGACGCGTGAGCTCGCGGCGCAGGTCGAGACCGCGTTTCGCGACTACGGACGCTTTACTGATCTGCGCGTTTCCCTGATCCACGGCGGTGTCGGCTATGGGAAGCAACGCGAGGAGATGGCCGCCGGGATGGACATCATCGTTGCGACACCCGGTCGACTTCTCGATCACCTCGAGCAGCGGACGATGGCGCTCGATAAGGTCAACGTCCTCGTGCTCGATGAAGTCGATCGGATGCTCGACATGGGTTTCCTGCCGGACGTGCGCCGCATCGTCGAGCAGATCTCAACGGATCGCCAGACGCTGTTGTTTTCCGCGACGCTGCCACCGGAGATCGAGCGGCTTGCTGGCTGGGTCCTGCGTAGTCCAGAAGTCATCGAAATCGGCGTGCAACGCTCGCCGGCCGAGACGATCAACCACGCGGTTTATCCCGTCGCGGCTGAGCAAAAATTCGATCTGCTCATGGCGCTGCTCGAACGGACCAACTTCGATAGCTGCCTGATCTTCTCGCGCACGAAGCACGGAGCCGACAAGATCGCCGTGAAGCTGAAGCAGGGGAAACATTCCGTCGCCGTTCTGCACTCAAATCGGACGCAGCGGGAACGAGTCGAAGCGCTCGAAGGATTTAAGAGCGGCAAGTATGATGTGATGGTTGCGACCGACATCGCCGCGCGCGGCATCGACATCGCGGGCATCAGCCACGTCATCAATTACGACGTGCCTGAACACAGCGAGGACTACGTGCATCGGATCGGCCGCACGGGTCGCGCGCAGAAGGTGGGCGACGCGTTTACGCTCATGAATGGAGAAGAGCTCGGCTCACTGCAAGCGATCGAGCGATTCATCGGCGCTAAGATTCCCCGGTTAAAACTCGAAGGCTTCCCATACCTCTACACCGCGCTCTTCGAACCAGAATCGATGACTGGCGGAAAACGCGCGATCGGCGGCGGACGCACACATGGTGGCTACTCTTTTGGCCGGCGGCGGAAATAACGCGCCTCTCTGGTTAACAACGTCGCCCGGTCATCCTGAGGCGGCGAAGCGCGCTCGAAGGATCTCCCGCAGCTCCGTCAGTCACACGAACCCAAATGTGCACACGCCAGAGCAGTTGCGAGATCCTTCAACCGTCTGCGCGGCTCACGATGACACGCTCATGAGTCGCTCTACTCGGCCTGAGGCCGCGGCCTCGCTCATCCGAAAAGACCTTGCAGCGCCTACGCGAGAGACTGAACATCGTTGCATGAACATGCCAACTTCGTACGCGCATCCCGAAGCGCTCGCCGAGACGGATTGGCTTGCTGAGCACCTGGACGACGACGGCATTCGGATCGTCGAATCGAACGAAGACATTCTGCTTTACGACACCGGCCACATCCCCGGGGCGGTGCATATCGATTGGCGCTCGGATCTGCAGGATCCGCTGATCCGCGATTACATCGCACCCGATAAATTCGCCGAGCTTTGCCGTCGCAATGGCATTACGCCGCAAACGACGTGCATCTTCTATGGCGACAAGGCGAACTGGTGGGCCACGTATGCACTCTGGGCTTTTCGCTTATACGGACATACGAACGTCAAGGTTCTGAACGGCGGACGCGACAAGTGGAAAGCGGAAGGTCGACCGATGACGCGCGACGCCGCGAAATTTCCGGCGGCAAATTACCCGGCGCCGCAGAAGCGTTATGACGACGAGATCCGCGCCTTCGCCGACGAAGCTCTCGCGCAAAGCAAGGCCGGCAAGCCGTTGATAGACGTTCGATCGCCTGGTGAATTTAAAGGCGAGATCACGCACATGCCTGAGTATCCGCAGGAAGGGGTGTTGCGCGGCGGACATATTCCGGGCGCGAAAGGTGTCCCTTGGAAAACCGCGGTGAACGATGACGGCACCTTCAAGTCAGCCGCCGAGCTGGCGAAGATTTACCTGCAAGACTGCGGCGTTTCGTCAGACCAGGAGACGATCGTGTATTGCCGGATCGGGGAGCGCTCAAGCCACACGTGGTTTGTCCTCACTTACCTGTTGGGTATCGACAACGTCCGGAATTACGACGGTTCCTGGACCGAGTGGGGCAATAAAGTCGGCGCGCCGATCG
>JALYXP010000175.1 GCA_030947045.1 Verrucomicrobiota bacterium
GACCGCCGACCGAGCACCTCGTCTGCGCTCCAGCCATAAAGCCTCTCCGCGCCACGATTCCAGAAGCGGATGACATCGTCTGCATCGCGCACGATGAAGGCATCGCTGGTTAGATTCAGCAGGTTCGCCTGCTCCTGAAGCTTTTGTTCGGCAGCGCGCGCTTCGGTTACATCTTGGACCGTCCCGTGCACACGGCGGCCAACGCCGCCGGGGTCGGTCTCCACCGCCACGCGGTGATGAACGGTGCGAACCTCTCCGTTCGGCCTGACAATCCGCCCAATGCGCTCAAAGGGATGCATCGCTGTAATGGAGAGAGCCCTGTCGCGCATGTACTGCGGCCGATCTTCGGGATGGACAAAAGCTTCGATCGAATCGTAACTGGGCACGAAATCATCGGGAGAAACCCCGAAGATTTTATAAAGCTCGTCCGACCAGGTGAGGACCCCGTTTTCGGCCCGACTCCAGCTGCCAATATGGGCCACCTGCTGGGCTTCCCGCATCTGCGCCCGCGCGACTACCTGGTTCTCGATATCCGTCGAGGTGCCAAACCACTTCGTGATTCGATCAGATGCGTCACGCAAGGGGAGGGCGCGGGCGAGCATCCACCGGTAGACTCCGTCGGCGCGCCGGAGTCGGTATTCGGTCTCGTAAACTTCACCTTTTGCCACCGCCTCTTCCCAGCGCTCCTTCGCCTGGGCCTGCTCGCGTGGTTCGAAGGCGGCTGTCCAGTTGTCCCCGATACTCTGCGCCAGCGAAAGACCTGTGTAATCGATCCACTGCTGGTTAAAGTATTTGTGGGAGCCTGAGGCGTCCGTGATCCAGACCAGCTGCGGCATCGACTCGGTCAGCGTGCGCAGTTCCCCTTCTTGAGACCGCAACGTAGCTTCACTCGCCCGCAGCTGAGCAAAGGCTCTCTTGCCCCGCGTTAATGCGCCGATGACGGAGACGGCGAGCAACAGGATGACGGCAGTAAGCACCACGGCGCGGGCGTAGTAGCCTTTCACGCGCGTAGAGACGTCGGCGAGAGCGTCCTCCTCCGCTACTCCCGCGACGACGATTAGCGGATATCCAGCCACCCGGCGCACATGAAACAGGCGACGAATGCCATCGATCGGGCTCGTGGCGACGAAATCACCAGTCAAACTCGCGCCTGGCTGAAATTGAACCGCGTCGGCTACGTTTTCGCCAGAGGTAACGAGCTGCCCGGCGCGGCGCGCGCGCACAATTCGATCAAGCCCGATCAAGCCGATGACGTCGTTGGGTCGTCGCGCGGATTTGACCTCGAGATCGAGGAAATGCGCTGGCGCCATCTCCAACACCACCGTGCCAGCGAATCCGCCACCCGGTAGATACAGCCTTTGAAAGAAAGGGATCATTTGGGCCCGCTCTGCGGTGGCTGCAATCGGTTGGCCGACTTGCACACCGCCGCTGGCCGCGGGGGGCGCAGCAAATTCATGTTGTCGAAGAATTTCAAACCGGGCAGCGTCCGGATGACTCTCGCTGGATGCGATTACTGTCCCGTCCGGGGCAAGGATGCTGGCCGCACTAAACAACTCAGGATTGATAGTTCCGTCAGTAAACATTTGCGGTAGGTCAATGCCGGCGCCGCTCCTTCCAAATTCTCGGGCGAGGAAGCGCGTGGCAGTGTCTGCGAGACCGATGGTGCGGGACGCGTATTGCTCGAGGACGGTCGCCTCTCGCGCGTTGGTGAGGGCGGCAGATTGGAGGACGACTTGCTCCTCCTTGCGAGCGTTCCCCATGAGGACAAGGGCGTTGATCACGATCACCAGCACCGCAAGGGTCGCGATCACCGGTCGGCTATCGAGGCCCACCTTCCACCAACGAAAGGATCTCCGCCGGCCCGCCTTCGCTAGAGGTTCCATGTCCGCCCGGGAAACATCGGCTTTGCCAGCGTCCCAAACTGAAGTGCGCGGTGGCGTGGTTGTCTTCATGCCGCGATCGGCTTCTTGGCCTGCAGGACGCGGTGCAGCGTCTTGAGAAGCGTGGCCTGAGTATAAGGCTTCGTGAGTGCAGCAGCCACCCCGGCCGCCTCCAGCTGCGACGGGCCGCACTCATCTTCACGGCCAGTTGAAAGGATGATCCGGGCCTTCGAATCCATCTTTCCGATGATGCGCGCCAGCTCGAGCCCGTTCATCGTCGGCATGAGATGGTCGGTCAGGACGACGGCAATCTCACTTCGACGCTGCGCGAAAATCGCGAGAGCAGAGGGACCATCATCGGCCACGATGACGCGGTAACCACTGCGCTCGAGTAAGACCTGCGCGAGCTCGCAGATGGCGGGTTCATCATCCACCATGAGGATGGTTTCACCGGCGCCGGCAGGCAGGTCGGTGACACCCGCGGCATCCTGGTGCACCAACCCCTGAGCGGCGGGCAGGAGGATGCGGAAGGTGGTCCTGGATGGCGTGCTGTATGCATTGATCACCCCACCGTGGTTTTGGACGATGCCTAGCACCGTGGAAAGCCCGAGCCCGGTGCCTTTCCCGATCGGTTTGGTAGTGAAGAAAGGATCGAACATTTTCTCCAACACATGCGGAGGGATTCCGGAGCCGGTGTCACTGACGCTGACGAGCACGTGCGGCCCGGCTTTCGCACCCGGCGTCATGGCAGCGTAGTGCTCGTCTACTTCGAAGTTTTCCGTCGAGAAGACTAGCTTGCCGCCCGCAGGCATGGCGTCGCGGGCGTTCACCGCCAGGTTTAAGAGCACTTGGTGCAACTGCGTCGGGTCGCCTTCGATCAGCGCGACGTCATCTCCCAGGGAGGTCGTAATCTCGATCCCTCTCGGGAAAGTCTGCGTCGCAATCTCGGCCATTTCTTTGACGAGATGCCGCGGATCGAGCACCACGCGCTCGCCCTCCACCCCGCGCGCAAAGGTCAGCACTTGCTTCACGATCTGCGCGCCGCGTTCGGCACTTCCTTCGATCGTGTCGATGATTTTCTCCTTCAATGGAGGCGGCAACTCACCGCGGAGCAGCGGTGCCGACATCAAGATCGGAGCGAGGACATTATTCAGGTCGTGCGCGACGCCGCTGGCCAGAGTCCCGATGCTTTCGAGCCGCTGCGCGCGCAGGAACTGGTTCTCCAGCTTCTTGTGTTCGGTGATGTCGGTCTGGATGATCAGGACCGAACGCGGCGTGCCGTCGCTATCGCGGATGACGGTGGCGCCGGCGTTCAGGATGAGCGCGCGCCCATCTTTCGCCACTTGATGAACTTCACCGCGAAAGCCGGTCTCCGCCGACGCCTTCGCAAGCACTTCGTAATCCTGTGGATCTCGAAATAGCAGCTCATCGATCGGCTTTCCCACCGCCTCGGCCGCGGTCCAGCC
>JALYXP010000220.1 GCA_030947045.1 Verrucomicrobiota bacterium
ATCGCACCCGGCAAGTTCGCCGACTTCGTCATCTTGAACTCGAATCCGCTCGATGACATCGCGCACGCTTCCGACCTGCAGGCGGTCTTCAAAGGCGGGCAGATTTTCCCGGCGAAATCGCTTGAGCAAAACCCGGACTAGGATTCGTCAGCGCTGATTGTTCGCGAGTTTCTGAAAACGAGGATCATCGCGCACCCGGTCCGATACGGGATCCAGGCGCAAGTTCGCGACCGTAACTGACGTTTCGGCAGGCACAGACAACGCGTGGTCGAGCAAAGGCAGCGCGTGGTCGACTCGTCAGCGATGACATAAGCGCGCGCGAGCACCGTCTCGGTGACCGGGAAGCGCCATTGATCTCTCTTGGTCTGCTCGATCAGATCCTCTGCTTCGTGCGCCATCTCCTCGTGATGGCCGAGGTGCGCTTCGATTTGCAGCAGCGTGTCTGCCAGCCAGAGGCTTTCGTCGCTTTTCGCTCGTAGATCCTTTAGCTCGTGTTCGGCTTGCTCGTAGACGGCGATGATTACAGTCGCGGCCCGTCTTGCGAGCGATTGATTGCTCAACCGGCACCTCCTCGGTGCGCTTAATACCTTCGGGAGTCAGCTCGAAGGCCCACGCAAAAATCACCGCGAACGGAAACCCGACGGCGATCGCCGCAATAAAAACGCGAAGCACCCACGCGGGCGCTTCAAACGCTGGCAACAGGATCGACATGGCCTGCAGGCAGCAACAGCCACGCAACAACTGCGTACGCGACCGCGACCTTGTAGACATTGCGCCGCTTCAACTCGGATAAGAAGTCGCGCGGGTTCATTCTGAGGGTCTCACGCGAGCGAGCGATCTACGCCGAAACGAGTGCGTCGCGGATCGATTGAGTTAATGACGGAGCCGCTGCCCGCAGTCGGGCGTCTTCCGTTACGAGGCGGCCGCCGAGCTCATCCGCCAGCGCGAGGAAACGCGCGTCGCAGGCAGTTACTTTGTAGCGAATCGCCAAGTCCAACGCAGCTTCGTGCCTGATGGAGAACAAGAGCGGGCGGAGCCAGCTTTCAGCACGCGCGAGACAATCGCGCGCGGTCGCCGCCGTGATGTGGCGGGAGCGCTGGTATGTCGCGAGGACGTTGCTGAATTCGATCAGCGCGAGCGGCTCAGTCCGCCAGAGGCCGTCAAATTCGAGCAGGTCACGGGCGACGTCGCTACCGGCCGTCCGCACAAAGAGCGGCACGATCAGATTAGTATCGACTAAGAGCATGCAGCGACCGCGATCAGTCGCGACCCCACGCAATGGCATCCTCGATATCTTTCGTCGTCGGAACAAACCCGCCGCGCAGCTTTATGGGTTTGGGCAATCTTGGCGGCCGCGTCTTGCCGGCAGCTAGTCCTTTGCGCAGGAACTCCGCGATCGCGTCCTTGAGTTTCTTGTGCTCATGCACGGCGCGGATTTTCACCTCGTGCATCAGGTCGTCGGGAAGATCGAGAGTGGTTTTCATTACTCCCATATTTCCAGAAAGCTGGTTTTATGTCAATGAGCTGCGCAGCGCGCGACGGGCTACGGAGAAAGCGGTCGAGGCGTCGTCGTTTCACCAGCTTTCGCACTTCATCGACAGCATAGTGGAAGCCTGGATTCTCCCGCCAGTCCCGCGCTTCTGATTAGCGGGCTGAGCGCGTGCGTCCTCGGCGTGCAAGGAGATGGCCTTGTCGATCGCTTGCAAAGCGGTATCGCGCTCTTCTAATCCGGCCAGAGCAGAAGAAGGGAGACTGAGGTACCGGGTGCTCTCTGGCTATTCCCGCAAATTGGCTTCCAGGTTATCGCGAACCGTGATGAACATCGCTCGTGCAGCTATGCTGTCGCCGGCTAGCGTCCTGAAGTTCTCCGAAGACTTGGGCGTCGCGCACCCATTCTTTGAGCGACTCGATGCGACGCGCCAGTGGTTCAAGGAAGTAGCGCAAAACATCGCCAGCGCGCTCCATGCGAAGCTCACCAGGGTTTGCGTAACCCATTCCGGTGCGTGAAACGTAGGCAGAAACTGTCGCTCCAATCTGGATCCAGCCAGCCCGCGACTGCATCGGCCACCGTAACCTTGTAGACGTTGCACCGCTGCAGTTCCGCGAAGAAGTTATCGGTCTTTACGGCCCGATATGCTCCTTGCCTTCGATCAGTTGTTGGAACCCGGGATCGTTGCGGATCGGGTCCCAGACTTGATCGACCTTCAGCCGTGCGATCGAGATGGTGTCGCCTGCTGGCATGGAAAGAAGTTTTCTCAGGTTCTGCACCGCTTCCGCAGCCGCGCCGGTTTGCGCCTGCATCTCGGTAAGACTAGACAGGTTGTCGGTGCCAGGAAACGCGTCTCGTTTCGGCGGTAGCTGCTCAAGCGTTCGCCGCAATGTTGATCGCATCAGTCTTACACTTGAGCGCGAGGTAAACCCATGTTGCCGATACGCGACTGATTCGTTGCGGATGTACGTCTTGGTCACGAGGCCGCGATCGAAATACGCGACCTGCGCTGCGTAATAAGCAATCTCGGCGGCCACATTCGCGCCCTGACAGGCATCAAGATATTGGCGCAGATACGTGCTCATCTCCATCTGCGAGGGCAGTGCTGAGATCGCGGACGTCCACGTGCCGAA
>JALYXP010000258.1 GCA_030947045.1 Verrucomicrobiota bacterium
GAACTGCGGCGCACGCTTGGTGTCGAAATTGCCATTCGCGCTGTTGTAGCCCTGCTCGACGCCCTTGGCCTGAATGGTCAGGAACGGCTGGATCACACCGCTGCCGGCAGGCTGCTGGTAGTTCTTGCTAAAGTAAGCGCCATTGATGGTGCCGCTGTCGGCGGTGGTGAGGTCGAGCACGGTGGCGTGACTGGTGGCTGCGGTGAGCAGCGCGGCGGCGCCGAAAAGGGCGCTGAGGGCGAAGTTGCGTTTGATCATGTTGGTTTCTCCTGAGGCTTGTCTGTTTTTAGTGCGGTTTTTTTATTCGAGTCTCTGTTTCAGCAACTACTTGCAGTTACAGCGATCTCTTATGTTTCTTATAATTGTCATAATTGATTCTCATTGTCTATGACAATTTTCATGCCGCGTCGCACTCTATCGCTGACGGTATTGCGTCTGCGGGTCTTTTTTCCCTCGTGAGACGCTGTTTTTTTGCTCAACAAAAAAATCGATATTTCCTGTACCGTAGTTGGCGGCCGGTGCAGGATCGATCGGCAGCGGCTTAGCACCACCAATGCCAACCGGTCGCAATTCGCGCGGCCTCGTAAATTTTGGCGAATACAGCTGCCCGCCGAAACAGCCTGATTGCCTATGAACCTCCGCCGCCTACGCTCGGTGCGATGGCTGTACATACGGCAACCATTCCTGTATCGACGAACGGGAAGGGCACTTATGATTTCACGCCTGAGGTCCAGGCGGTAGTGGCGGCGAGCAAGATCCGCAACGGCACAGCGACCGTGTTTGTGCAGCACACGAGCTGCAGCCTGGTTATCATGGAGAACGCCGCGCCGGCGGCACGTCGCGATTTGGAACGATTCTTCGAGCGGCTCGTGCCCGAAAGCTCGGAATATGAGCACGACGACGAAGGTGCCGACGACAGCACTTCGCACATTCGCATGGCACTAACGCGCACGAGCGAAGTCGTCCCAATTGCCGATGGCCGCCTGCAGCTCGGCACGTGGCAGGGCATCATGCTGTTCGAGCATCGCCGCGCCGCCCATCGCAGGCGTGTGGTCGTCACCGTGATGGGCGACTAGTTGCGCCGCTAAGCGTAGATCGCGTCGACCAGCCGCAGCGACTTCTCGTTCGGCAAGAGCGATTGCTCCATTTGATTCATCACGTAAGCGAACGCGAGGCCGTTCTCGCAATCAGCGAACGCGTGGCTGCCGCCTGCGCCCGGGTGTCCGAACGACCACGGCGACGGACCAAAGACGCGTGGCCGCGCATGGGGCGGATCTTTCATGAAGCCGGCGGAAAACGCGGTTGGGATTTGGAAGACGCGATCTTCGCCCGCAGCGAGCGTGGTGGTCATTTTCGCGAGCGTTTCCGTAGTGAAGAACCTGCGCCCATCGAGTTCTCCGCCGTTGGCGAGCATCGCGTAAAATTTCGCGAGGGATGCTGCGTTTCCGATTCCCCCGAAGGAAACAATCGGCATCGCGCGGACAGCTGGCGCATTCATTCCGCTGACGGCGTGCAGGCCCGCCGGTGAAGTAAATGTCTTTCGCGCGATCGTGCCCGGCGTTGCGAGATCCGCGTAGAACCGCGCCGGGCTGGGAGTGCCGCCAGCCTTCGCAGCATAGATCGTCGCGACTCGCGCATTTTCGGCTTCGGGCAGACCGATCCAGATCTTGAGGTCGAGCGGCCCCGCGAAATTCATTCGCCAATACTCGCCGACAGTCGTGCCGGCGAGCCGCCTAACGAGTTCATCAAGCAGAAATCCAAATGTCCGTGCATGATAGCCATGCGCGCTGCCGGGCGGCCAGAGTGGCGGTTGTGTTTCCAACGCGCGCACCACCGCAGCGTAGTCAGTGACATCGAAGCGTTGGTCGAGTGCCGGAAGACCGCCTTGGTGGGAGAGCAGCTGCGTCAGCGTAATCTCTCCCTTCCCGGCCTGCGCGAACTGCGGCCAAAACTCAGCGACTCGGCGATCGAGCGCGATGTTCTGCTCTTGCAACGCATGCAGCAGACAAGCGCTGCCGAGCCCTTTCGTCGCCGACCAGAAAAGCACCAGCGTATCGGCCGTCCAGGGAATCTCCCGATGCGCATCGCGGAACCCGCCGTGTAGCTCGACCAACGGTTTCCCATATTGCC
>JALYXP010000295.1 GCA_030947045.1 Verrucomicrobiota bacterium
CTGCTGGAATTGACAAACGCGTATGCGAGTCTTGCCCGGCTTGGCGAGTGGCGGCCGTGGCGCGTGCTGGCGGATTCCGATGCAGCGAAGGGCGGTCATTCCGAGCGAAGTCGAGGAACCCCTTGGAATTACCTCAACCGTAACACCGCGGGGTCTCTCGACTTCGCTCGAGATGACGAGCATGCGCGACGCTACTCGCGCCCGGAACTCGTCTGGCAAATAGCCGACATGATGAGCGACAACTCGGCGCGAACACTCGCATTCGGAATCAACTCGGCTTTGCGTTTCGACTTTCCGGTCGCGTGCAAGACCGGCACAAGCACCGATTTCCGCGATAACTGGACGATCGGATTCACGCCGGAATTTACCGTCGGCGTGTGGGTCGGGAATTTCGATGGAACGCCAATGCGTGAAGTCTCCGGAGTGACTGGCGCAGGCCCAATTCTGCACGGCATCTTTGAACATCTGCACACGATGCGCGGCACAAGCTGGTATTCGACGCCGGCGGGAATCGTGGAGCGGAACGTCCATCCGCTGACCGGGAAGCTGCTCGCCGATGATGATGCGCGAGGCGTTCGCGAAAGGTTCGTTGCCTCGAACATTCCGCTTGCCGAATCCGTGGATGATTACGATGCCGATGGTCGGGTGCGATTGCCCGCGGAATATAATGAGTGGTTAGCCAGCGCAGAGAGCGCGATCGGCGATGATGTTGCGGTGACTGCATCGGAGCTGCGCATCACTTCGCCGCTGGCCGGCGCCAGCTATATCGTCGATCCAGACGTGCCGACGAGCGCACGTATTCCTCTGCTGGCTGTAGGCGGCAGGAAGCTCATGTGGCAGAGCGATTCGTTGTCGTGCTCGCGCAGGGATGGCGTCGACTACGCGACCGCGGTGGAAGGCGAACATCGAATCGTCGTCACTGATGCGGAGACCGGCCGTCGCGCCGAGATCCAGATCTCGGTGAAGACGCTCTAACGCTCGTTCAACGGCTGCATGCTTCGCGGCGGACCGAAGATCTCGCGGAGTACGATCGCGTCACGCAACCCGTCGGCATTCGCGAGCCGCGCGGCCAGGCCGGTTCGCAGCTGATCGATCGGCTCGACGACGATTTGCGGGATCGATGTCAGTGCGGGAATGATGGCCACTGGAATCACTGTCGGCGCTGGAGCGGGCGAGACCGGAGGAATGACGACGATCGGCTCCTGTGCCGCGACCGGCGCTGGCGCTGGGCCAACTGTCGAACGCGGAAGCGGAAACGCATCGACCGGCATAATCTGCTTAGGCGCGCGCGGCACTACCCGGCGCGGCGGTGCCGATGCGCCTTTCGGCACGCCGAGCGCCTCGAAAAAGCGGCGCATGCGCTCCTCCTCGGTTTCGGCGGGCGCGCGTTGCAGCGGACTTGTCGGTGGCGGTTCGTTGCGGCGCGCGGCCTGTTCGTTCTTCCTCGTTTCCGCCGCTTGAAAAGCCCAGCGGATGACGCCCACAACCGCGACCAACACAAGAAACCAAACGTTTTCCATACGCCGCCAGCCCGCCTTTTACGGCGTTCCTTCCGTGCGCTTCTTCTCGCCGCCGGCAATTGATTCGCGCATCGAGGTATCGGCCTCGACGTTCTTCATCCGCACGTAATCCATGATGCCGAGGTTCCCAGAGCGGAACGCGTCCGCCATGGCCTGCGGCACGAGCGCTTCGGCTTCGACGACTTTCGCGCGCTGCTCCTGCACCTTTGCGCGCATTTCCTGTTCGACTGCGACGGCAGCCGCGCGACGAACTTCCGCATTCGCCTGCGCAACGCGCTTGTCCGCTTCGGCCTGCTCGGTCTGTAGTTTCGCGCCGATGTTTTCACCGACATCCACATCTGCGATATCGATCGAGAGAATCTCGAAGGCTGTCCCGCTATCGAGGCCTTTCGCGAGCACGGTCTTTGAAATGCGATCCGGATTTTCCAGCACATCCTTATAGGAAGCGGCCGAGCCAATCGAGCTAACGATCCCTTCGCCGACGCGCGCGATGATTGTCTCTTCCGTGGCACCGCCGACGAACCGATCGAGATGCGATCGGACCGTGACGCGCGCCTTCACTTTCACGCCGATGCCGTCCTGCGAGACGCCGTCGATCGTGGCGCGACCCAAGTTCGGATTCGGACAGTCGATGACCTTTGGATTAATGCTCGTCCGCACCGCTTCGAGTACCGTTTTGCCGGTGCCTTTCGTCGCGAGATCGATCGCGCAGGCGCGGTTGAAATCGAGTGAAATGCCGGCCTTATCGGCTGCGATCAACGCGAGGATCACGTGCCCGACATCGCCGCCCGCGAGGTAGTGCGCTTCGAGCGGATCGCTCGGAATATCGATCCCCGCTTTCACGGCCGTGATGCGGTTATCCACGATCATTCCGACCGGCACTTTTCGCAGGCTCATGCCAAGCATCTTGAAGAGACCGACCGGAGCGTTCGCGATGCGGGCGCGAACCCAGAGCCCGAGGAATTTGAAGACGATGATGAAGAAGACGAATGCAACAACGAGCGTGACGACGAGTCCGATCAACGGGAGGGATTCCATACCGGAGAAAATAGAGCTGCCGCTCCCTAGCTGGAAGGCTAATCGTCGCGCAAGAGGTCGACGTTACGGTTGACTCCACATCGTTTGCGCGAGCTTGGCAATCAACGCGCAAACGATGACGAGAAAAAATAGCCGCACGAAACGACTGCCCTTCGCGATCGCGACTCTCGTGCCGAGCGCGGCGCCAAGGACGTTCGACGCGGCCATCGCGAGACCGATCCCGTAGAGGAC
>JALYXP010000296.1 GCA_030947045.1 Verrucomicrobiota bacterium
CGAACGGCACCTTCTCGACGGCGGCGATGTTGATTCCTTCATGGCTCGCGCCCGTCTGCATGCCGCCTTCGCCGATCGTCGCCAGACCGACGAAATCCTTTTCGCCACGCCAGCGCTTCGCCATCAAAGTGCCGACGACCACCGGAATCATCGCGCCGAGATGGCTAATCATCGCGAGCTGTCCGTCCCGCGGTCGACCGCGATGGATGTTACCATCGCGCCCGCGCATCGGACCGAGCTTCGACCCAAGATAGGTGCGTGCTGGATCGAGCAACGGCTCGCCGAAAGCGGCACGTCCCGCCTGGTCGCGGATGAGCGGCGCGAAGATGTCGCCTTTGCGCAAAGAGAGTCCACAAGCGGCGCTCACTGCTTCCTGTCCGCGGCCGAGATAAACGCCGCCGACGATCATGCCGCCGCGGTAAAGTGCGCCAAGTTTGTCCTCAAAAATGCGCGTTTGGAGCATGAAGCGGAACGCTTCGAGGTAACGCGGGTGCGGCGGAGTTTTGCTCTGCGTCTTGGACTCAGGGTCCGCCGTTTGAAGCATCCGAAGATTTTGGCAGCATCGGTATTGGGCAGCAAATGGTTTTGGGTCTGCAAGAGCTCTTACAACGCCAGCACTCGACCCTGCGCGCGGTTCACACGTCATCCTGAGCCGCGCAGACGGTCGAAGGATCTCTCAGTCGCGGCTTAGGTCACCGAGCTATCCGAATCGGACGCACCACTCCGCGCCGTTTCCTTACCGCCACATGAACGTCCATCCGCGTGCGAGATCCTTCGCCGTCTGCGCGACTCAGGATGACAACATTACGAATACCGCGGTCCGTCACTTGGCAATCGCCGCCCGCACGTTCCAGTTGGATCGCTCCAGAAGTTCGCGCGCTTCCTCATACGAGCACCCTCGCACCTCACTCACCAGCCGCGCCGCGCGGTCGCGCAGCTTCTCGTTAGTCGCGTTCACATCCACCATCAGATTACCGCGCACTTTGCCGAGTCGAATCATGCTGCAGGTCGAGATGATGTTTAGTGCTACTTTAGTAGCCGTGCCGGCTTTAAGCCGCGTCGAGCCTGTGACAATTTCAGCACCGGTCGGCAGGTCGATGGTCACGTCGTAACGCTCATCGGGGGCGCGTCTTCGCTCCGGATTGCAGGTCAGCAAAATCGTCGTCGCCTCGAGTTCAGCGGCGCGCTGCAATGCGCGTAGGACAAAGGGCGTTCGACCGCTCGCGGTGATACCGCAGACCACGTCTCCAGCCGTGACACCGCGCTCGGCAACCGCGAGCGCTCCTGCTTCTGGCTGGTCCTCTGCACCTTCCACAGAAGAGTGCAATGCGCTCACTCCGCCCGCGATGATGCCCTGCACGAGGTGCGGCGAAGCGCCGAACGTTGGCGGGATTTCGCTCGCATCGAGAACACCAAGCCGACCGCTGGTTCCCGCCCCGACGTAGAAGAGCCGTCCGCCGTTTTGCAAGGCAGCGCTCGCCAGATCTACCGCCGAGACCAGTTGCGTGCGCGCCATCGCGAGGGCTTGGTGCACGAATGCTTCTTCGTTCACGAACAGGTCCACGAGGTCGCTGTTCGACAACTGATCGAGCCGGGCCGAGCGCGGATTCCGCTGCTCGGTCGTCGCCACGGCTAATTCGGCAGACGAATCACGAACGTCGGACAATTCCTGCGCGCCGGTCCATGCATTCGGCAGACCACGCGAAGCGAGCCAGGCTGCGCCGAGACTGCCGGTTAACGAACAAACGCCCACACCGGCACCGGGCAGAATCTTGCCTAACGAGTCGCGAAACATCGCTCCGTATTCAGGATGATGGATAAACAAACCGCCCATCAGTTTCACCTCGGGATGGGCCAGGCCCAGCCGCTTCGCGACGGCGGCCGTGAACTCCGCCAACGTTTGCGCGCCGCCGTGGATTGCACTCAGCATTTCTTTGTGGCCCTGCGCGGCCGCTTCGAACACCACCGGCGCCAGCATCGCGACCGACATTTTGTCCGCAGTCGAGGCCCACGCGACAAGGTCTTCGAGCTTGTTCAGGCAGAGTCGTCGCAGAATGCTTTGCGATAATTCTCCTTCGCGCTGGTCAATGTCGTAATCCGACAGCACGCGTCGCAACGCCTGCACAGCGAGATTATAGCCGCCGCCTTTATCGCCTAGCAGTTGACCCCAGCCGCCTGCCTTTTCAATCTTCTCGCCGCGCCTACCGGTGACGGCCGACCCGGTCCCGGCGATCACTGTGATTCCATCGCGTTCGGCGAACGCGGTGGCGAATCCCGAGGCGCGATCGCTGCCGATGACCATCTCCGCGACAAGCCAACGCGACTGCACAACTGCGTGGAGTCGCTCTCGGTCGGCATCGCTTCCGCAGCCGGCGAGGAACACGCCCACGTGAGTCGCGTCGGGCAAAACGCGAAACATCTGTTCGAGCGCTTCGTCTGTTATCAGCTGGAGATTCGCGGCGGGAAGAACTCCGCTGGCGAGCTGACTGCCGTCGCCGTCGAGAAGCGTCCACTCCGTTTTTGTGCCACCGCCATCGACGCCAAGAACCCGCTTTTCCGCGTTCGAGGTCGAGTCAATTGGGCCGCTCATGCTCAGCGCCACTCGCGCGGCTGCGCCGTTTATCGGCTCAAAGCGAGCTCGTGTTCCTGCTCTGCGCCTTCATTCGGGAACTGCGGCTGCGAAGCCGCTTTGCGCGCGGCAATCGTGAGCTCACCGTCGGCGCCTTTCTCTGTCGCCAACCGCATGCCGACCAGCTTACTCACGCCACGTTCTTCCATCGTCACGCCGTAGAGCACATCGGCTTTCGCGATCGTGCGTTTGTTGTGCGTGATGATGATGAATTGGCTCTGTCCGATGAATCGATCGAGCATTTTGATGAAGCGATTGATGTTCGACTCGTCGAGCGGCGCATCCATTTCATCGAGGATGCAGAACGGGCTCGGTCGCACCATGTAGATCGCGAAGAGTAGCGCGACCGCTGTCATCGTCCGCTCGCCGCCGGAGAGTAACGAAACGCTTTGCAGCTGTTTGCCCGGCGGCTTTGCGACAATGTCGATGCCGCAATTCAGCGGATCGCTCTCGTCGACCAGCGCGAGGTCTGCACGCCCGCCGCCGAACAGCTCGGCGAACATCTCGCGGAAGTTAATGCGCACCTGCGCGAACGTTTCCGAGAAGAGTTTTTGCGTCGTCTGGTTGATCCGGGCGATCACATCGAGCAGCTCGCGGCGCGCATTCGTCAGGTCCGTGTTCTGCGTTTCGACGAACCGATTCCGTTCCTCGAGCTCGTCATATTCGTGCACGGCGTCGAGGTTCACCGGCCCCATCGCATCGAGTTGTCGCGTCAGTTCCGCGATGATCTCCTCGAGCTGCGCTTCGGTCGGCTCCGCTTCGTCGGCGTCGCGCTGCTTCAACTGCGCGCGCAGTGTCTTCTGGAACGCGTACTGATCCGGCGCGAACGCGCGCAGATCGACCTGATAACGGCGCGCAACGTTCTCCGCGAGATTCTCGATGCGCAGTTGCAACTGCGTCTGGCGGACTTGGTGATTACCGCGCTCATCGTGCAGTTC
>JALYXP010000301.1 GCA_030947045.1 Verrucomicrobiota bacterium
GGGCGAGGCCGCCGAGGACGTTACCCGGCAGGAGAAACGCGGCCATGAGCAACAGGATGCCGGAGATCGAGCCGGCGATGATCGACGGCACGCTGCCCTTGTTCACGAACCCCATAATGCCACCAGCGATCGTGAGCAGGCCGAAGATGATGAAGTAAATCTTAGCTGGTCCGAGCATACGTGCCGCATCCGTACGCCAGCGGGGCCGCTGTGTCGAGCGAAGCGGTCATCCCGAGCGTAGTCGAGGGACCCCGTAGCAAAACGAGCCGTGGTGCATCGCTGCCGGTGAGTGGGGCGCTTCACGAAAGAATGCCTCACGCAAAGGGCGCCAAGTGCGCGAAGGGAAAGCAATAACCGAAGCAGTTTTCTGTCTTAGCGACCTCCGCGACCTTCGCGTGAGGTGTCTTGTCCCGCTGCTCGGGATAAAAGGCGCTACAGCCCTGCTGCCGACTCTCGGAACCAGTGCAGCGCAATTCGCACGGCCGAGCGGCTGACCGCGTGACCTTGCGGAAAAATTTCCTGCCGCACATGCGTGAACCCCGTGCGTTCCATCGATTGTTTCACGGCTTGCTGCTGCGCGAGCCGCGCCACTTGATCAGATTGGCCGCTGCTCAAGAAGATCGGTGTCTGGAGAAACGCCGCGCCCGGTTTGAGCGAGCGATAGCCTTCGCTCAAGCGGTCCTCGTTGATGCCGGTGAGGAAAATTCCGGTCAGGCGGCAACCGGCCAGCGCGAGCAGCGGGGCAATTGTTCCTGCGCGTTTCGCGCCGCCGGAAAATCCAGCAACCGCGACCGGCCATTTCGCGGATCCCGCAAAGCTGCGATGCAACGCATCGAGCGCCGCGAGCGTCGTTCCTGCGCGCCAGCCGGCACTGTCGTGCACAGCGGGTGCCGGACCATCGCCCGCCAGAACCACCCATCCCTCCGCGACTGCGGCGTCGCGATAAAAGTCGCGCAGATCATCCGCATTCACGCGGTGGAAATCGCTCGTGGACAAGACCACCAGCACCGGCCAGCTGCGCTGCGGATCAAATCCTGCCGGTGTCGCCAATGTCGCGACCGCATGCGGCGGCACCACATTTCCGCCTTCCGACGCATAGGATCGTTGCTGCGCCGTCAGCGGCACTTCTGCGCGTACAATGTCGCCGGGCTTCACGGCGACGCCCCCGAAGCTCATCCCCGATTGCGCTCTTACGACAGCGGTCGACAACGAGAACAGAACGAGAAACGTACCCACGCGCGCCATCGCCTTCGCTACCATCGCCCCCTTGAAACAGCGTCTCTGCATTCTTGGCGTAATCATCCACGTCGCTTTCGCCGCCTCGTCTCCCGCGCAGACCGATTCGCTAGCGGAACACAAGCCCCTCGCTGAGGGCGTGCAGGAAAACTCCTTCCTCATCGAAGAAGCCTACAACCAGGAAGCGGGCGTCGTGGAGCACATTCTAAACGTCATCTGCACGAACGACACGCACGCGAATCCAGACGGGCATATGTGGTCGTTCGTCTTCACGCAGGAATGGCGCGCCTTCAGCCAATCGCGCCGGTTTTCCCGCACACTGCCCTATAGCTATCTCGAGCGCGGCGGCCACTCGCAGAGCAGCATCAACGACATCCTCCTGAACTAGCCCTTTCAGGCGCCAACCGAGAGCGAGACGGTGCCCGCATTCGCGCCGCGGTTTAGCCTCGTTTTGGCCAAAAGCCGATCGTCGTCGCAGCACAGCGAAGTGACGACGCTCATCGGTCATCCCGAGCGAAGTCGAGGGACCCCGTCGCGTCAGCTATAGGTAACGCCACGCGGTCCCTCGACTTCGCTCGGATGACAGAGAGGTAGAGCGCGCTAAGATTCGCTGCGTCTGATCCGCATGAAATATCCGCTCTCGCCCAACCCCATCTTCTGGACCATCCAGGGCGAAGCGCACCTGCGCGGATTTCAGATGTGCTTCGTGCGACTCGCGGGCTGCTCGGTCGGCTGTCCGAATTGCGACACCGATTACAGCCGCGAGGAATCCGCCAGCGAGGATGAAATCGCCGCCCGCGCCGATGACATTACGCCGAAGAACGCGCGCGATCGCTGGGTCTGGATCACCGGCGGCGAACCGACCGATCATAACCTCCTCCCGCTCATCCGGGCGTTGCGGGCGCGGCGTTTCTCGATCGCCGTCGCGACCAGCGGACACCGGCGGATGATCCCGCCAGTCGATTGGCTTTCCGTTTCGCCGCACGACCCGTCGAAATGGGTTCAGACCTACGGCAGCGAAGTCAAAATCGTGCCCGGGCTAAATGGCTTCTCGATCGAAGATTTCCGCAGCGCACACCCCGATGACCAGACGGATTTCATGTATCGTTACGTGCAGCCGCTCTCGATCGGCAAACAGGAAGACCCGGACAGCCTGCACACGTGCCTGGAGTTCGCGAAAGCGAATCCAAACTGGTCCCTCTCGCGCCAGGATCATCACTACTGGAGCGTCGCGTAGCTCGCGCCGATTTGCGTTGCATCGCATCGAGCCGCCTCGCAGGATGGCGGCATGAGCCTCCGCAGCAATGGCAGCGCATTCCGCGCGATCATTGCGGCTTTCCTTTTCCTCGGAGTGCTCACCAGCGTCGGCCTTTCCGCGGCGCCGCAGTTACACGCGTCGGTCCACAACACGAACGCGCCGGATCACCAATGCGCCGCCACGCACATGTCGAGCGGCAGTTGGCATCAATCGACGAGCAGCCCACTTCTGACAGCACCGCAGCCGGTGCCCACGAGCGACCTGTTCGTGCGGCCGCCGGTTCGCCTGATGGCGCACGCCGCCGTTTCGATCCTCGAACACGCGCCTCCGGCGAACTCCTGACCATTGGTGTCCCGCGTCTGCGCGGGCAGCTTCGGCCGCGCGTTCTGGCCTCGCTGATCCAATGCGCCCGAACGCGCAAGATTGGTGCAGTTGGTTCCGGCGCCTCGCCGAATGCAGGAGGATCGATGAAGAAGTTTATCTCAGGCGTGATCGCGTCATGCGCGATCGCGACGTGTTTCTCGCAAGGTGTGGAGCCGAAGGGTGCCGTAGCGTCGATCTCCACGCCGGCAGCGGCTGCTGACGTCGAGGCGTTGCGCCAGCAGGTGCAGACGCTGACGGAGATGGTGCAGCAGCTGCAACAGCAGGTGAAGGAACAGCACGCATCGCCGCCCGCGCCGCCGACGGACGTCGCTGTCCTGCCGCAAGGCGCGGAGCCGCCACCGCCAGCTGCGGACACTGGCGCTCCCCCAACGCCAACCGCCAGCGCGCCACCATTGTTTCCGACGACGGATAACGCCGTCGTTGCGTCTGCGCCGCCGGCTCCAGGCGCAGCTGGCGTGGATGCAAACGGAACCGCCAATACTTTCCCCACCACCGACGCTGGAGTCGCTGCAAGCGGCGGCGCATCGACGAGCGCGGGAGCCGCGCTGACACAGCCGATCCCCATCGCCGGCGGCGGCGGCAAGACCTACATGAACATTTCGTTCGACGGGATGTTCGCGCTCGCCGCGTCGAGCGCACGCGACCTCTATGACGTGGAAGTCGGTGACCACGATCCCCAACAGCGTGGCTTCAACGCGCGCAACGCGGAGATCGCGCTCGATGGCGCGGTTGATCCGTACTTCGAAGGCTTCGCGAACATCGTGCTGAAGCTTAATAACAAGAACGAGACCGAGATCGAACTCGAAGAAGCGTTTATGCAGACAACGAGCTTGCCGGCCGGTTTGCAGGCGAAGGGCGGGCAATTTTTCGCGCCGTTCGGCCGGATCAACATGATGCATCCGCACACATGGGATTTCGCCGATGCGCCGCTCGTGCACGGGCGCTTGCTCGGGCCGGACGGATTGCGCGGGGTCGGTGCGCAGCTCGCCTGGACGGTCCCCGTGCCGTGGTATGCCCAAGCCACGTTCGCGGTGCAGAATGGCCGTGGCGGCACCGGCTATTCGTTCCGTAATCCCGGCGACAACGGCCGCTTCTTCGCTCGCCTAACGACTGACCGCGAGATGCGCGGCCTGCAGGATTTTGTCTACATCCCGCGGGTTGAGAGTTCGTTTAATCCCAGCGACACCCAGACCGTGCTGGGCGGGCTTTCCGGTGCCTTTGGCTCGAACGAAACCGGTGGCCATGCGCGGACGCAGATCTACGGCGCAGACCTTCTCTATAAGTGGAAAAGCTCGCACGCGGAGGGCGGCTTCCCGTTCGTGAAATGGCAAACCGAGGCGATGTATCGCCGCTTCGAAGCTGGCCGCGGCATCGATCAAACCTTCCCCATCTCCGAGACGTTTCACGATTGGGGCCTCTACTCGCAGGTGATCTGGGGCTTCAAGAAAGGATGGACTGCTGGTCTGCGCGGCGACTATCTGCACATGAGCGACTCGGCGGTTACTGATGACGATGTCCGTCAGACGCGTTCCCGGATTTCGGCCAACTTGACCTGGTATCCAACCGAGTTTTCTAAGCTCAGGCTCCAGTACAACCACGATTTCCTGCAGGAGAATGAATTCCTCGCTGGCCGCGACGTCGATTCAGTCTTCTTCCAATTCGAATTCATTCTCGGTGCGCATGGCGCACACAAATTTTAATGTCATCCCGAGCGAAGCGAAGCGAAGTCGAGGGACCCCGTAGCGATACAAGACGTAATGCCACGGGGTTCCTCGACTTCGCTCGGAATGACAACAGCCAACTAAGCATCCTATGAAAAAAATCCTCTCAATCCTATCCATCCTGTCCGCCTTCGCGGTATGCGCTGAAGCAAAACTAAACGTCGTCACCACGCTGCCGGATCTCGGTGCGCTCGCGCGCGAAATCGGCGGCGACAAAGTCGATGTCACGACGATGGCAAAACCGACCGAAGACCCGCACTTCGTCGACGCGCGGCCGAGCTTCGTCGTGCAACTGCGAAACGCCGATGTCTTGATCGATGGCGGCGCTGAACTCGAGATCGGCTGGCTTCCCCCGCTCTTGCAAAACGCCCGCAATCCGAAGCTCGAGATCGGTCAACCCGGCCGCGTCCAAGCTTCGCAAGGTGTGCGCCTGATGAACGTGCCGGCGAACGTCTCGCGCGCCGCCGGTGACGTGCACGCCCTTGGGAATCCGCACTTCGCGATTGATCCGATCATCGCGAAGACGATCGCGCAGCACATCGCGCAATCGTTCTCGGCGGTCGATGCCGCGAACGCCGCGAGCTACGAGGCGAACTACAAAAAGTTCGAATCCGCAATTAACGCGAAGCTGCAGGAATGGGGCACGGCGATGTTGCCGTTTAAAGGACAACACGTCGTCGCGTATCACGATTCATGGCCTTACTTTGCGCATCGTTTCGGCATCGAGATCGACGTTTTCCTGGAGCCGAAGCCGGGCATCCCGCCGTCGCCCGCGCACCTCGCGGAGGTGATCGAGCAGATCAAAGCGCAGAAGATTAAAGCGGTGATTGTGGAGCCGTTCCACGACCGGAAAATCGCCGAGAAAGTGGCAAGCTCGAGCGGTGCTAAAGTGGTAGACTTCGCGCAGTATCCTGGCGCGTTGCCGGGGACCGACAGCTATATCAAACTAATCGACAAACTGGTCGCCAATCTTTCGGCAGCCTTAAGATGATGAACGAAGAAGCACGTCATCCCGAGCCACGCCCAGGGACCCCGCGGAATTTCGGATCGATGCCGCCCGGTCGTCCGCGGGGTCTCTCCACTCCGCTACGCTCCGGTCGAGATGACGCCGGAAACACGCTGCGACGACTCTTCGCTCGCAGCACCCCGGTGATCTAGAAAGTTATGTGGGACGTCCTCTTCTGGCCCATCATGGCCTGCGTGCTATTGCCCTGGCTCCTCGTTTATCTCGGACTCCACGTGGTGCAACGCGGCATCATTTTCATCGACATCGCAATGGCGCAGATGGCCTCGCTAGGCATCTGCCTCGCTCTCCTGCTGGGACAGGAACCCGACGACTGGCGCACGCTCGTGATCGCGCTCGTGGTAACGCTGTTGGCCGCTGCGTTATTCGCCCTCACCGGCAAACGCGCCACCGCCGTCCCGCAGGAGGCGATCATCGGGATCACTTATGTGGTCACGGCCGCCGCCTCGGTTTTGCTGCTGAGCCGTTCTGCCCATGGCAACGAAGAGATTCGTAACATGCTGGTCGGCGATATTACGGTCGTCCGTGCGGATGAAGTGTGGCGCTGCTTCACTGTTTTCGCTGCCGTCGGCCTGGTACATTATTTCCTCAGGAAGCCGTTCCTGCTCGTCTCGTTCGAGCGCGAGCGTGCTTATGAAAACGGGTTGCGCGTGCGCTGGTGGGACTTCCTATTTTACGCGCTCTTCGGCCTCGTCGTGACCATCTTCGTCCGCGTCGCCGGCGTGCTGCTGGTCTTTAGCTATCTCATCGTGCCAGCAGTCTGTGCGATCACGCTCGCGCGTCGGACCAGC
>JALYXP010000356.1 GCA_030947045.1 Verrucomicrobiota bacterium
GGGCGACCCTCGCGTGGCTTCACGTATGGGTCGTCAGAACGATCGACATCGGGAGTTAGTCGACCCTGCCCGGTAGCACCGCGCTGCAGCTGCGCCTGGACTTCTTCGCCGGTCGGGCCGTCGTTCGCGCAGGAGGCCAGCACCAGCGCGCTGGCGGTGACGAGGGCGGCGAAAACGGCTCTCATCGGAGAAGATTAGGGACGACACTTTCGAATGCAAACGGAACTGCCAGGCGTGTAGATGACGCGGCGGCCATTGCATTCACCGGGTGCACTTCCACATTCGCTGACGCATGATCGAGCCGGAAGTTTTGCTGCAGGGCTACCGACTTGGCGTGTTTCCGATGGCGATGGACGATGGCGAGATCGAGTGGTTCTCGCCTGATCCCCGGGGCATCCTGCCGCTCGCCGATTTCCACGTGCCGCACGCACTCGAGCGGGTGCTGCGGAAGGGCATTTTCGAAGTACGGATCAACAGTGCGTTCACGCGCGTGATGACACATTGCGCGCGGCGGCCCGATACATGGATCAACGGCGAGATCATTCGCAGCTACACGCGCCTGCACGAACTCGGGCAAGCGCACTCCGTCGAAAGCTGGCTCGAAGGCAAGCTCGTCGGCGGGCTCTACGGCGTCTCGGTCGGCGGCGCGTTTTTCGGCGAGTCGATGTTTCACACTGCGACCGACGCATCGAAGGTGGCGCTCTGCGGATTAGTCGATCGGCTGCGCACGCAACGCTTCACGTTGCTCGACACGCAATGGCTTACACCGCACCTCAAGCGCTTCGGTGGCGTGGAAGTGTCGCGGCGCCAATATATGCATCTGCTCGGGCGCGCGGTGGCGCTTGTTCGCGCGTTTGACGAGTGAACGACCGCTCGTTCTCCCTTGCTCGACACGCGTATTTTTGCATAGTGACGGCCCGACCGCGGCCGCTCATCGTGCGCGCTCTGTCGGACGACGGCTGAGTAGCTCAGTTGGTAGAGCAGTGGACTGAAAATCCACGTGTCGGGGGTTCAATTCCCTCCTCAGCCACCTCTCCGCGCCGCGCACCGGGCAACCGGCGCTGAGTTTTCGACGTATTCAGTGCGATGAGTTTTCGATTTTGCTGCGCGTTTCTTTTTCTCGTACTCGGGTCGTTCGCCAGCGCGAGAGAACAAGAGGTCAGAACCTCGTCCGCTGTTCTGCAATTACCGCACGGCCGAATCACCGCAGAGGTTTTCGAGGGCGCGCGCGGGGAGAAGCGACCGGCGATTCTAGTGTTGCATGGAGCGGGTGGGACGCTGTTCGATGGACCCGAGATGCGACGCGTCGCCCGGCATCTCGCGGCGGCTGGGAACAGCGTTTACGTCGTACACTACTTTGAACGCACGGGGTCAATCTTCGCGCTCGATTCTACGATGCAGAAGAATTTCGCGACCTGGCTGGAGACGGTGCGGGAGTCGATCGTGGCGATTCAGACGATGCGCGGCAACAAAGCGAAAGTCGGAATCTATGGCTACTCGCTGGGCGGATTTCTCGCGCTGGCGGCAGCTTCGGATAATCCACGCGTCGGCGCGGTGGTGGAACATGCGGGAGGTGTCTGGAATAACCACTTCGAGCGAATTGGACGCATGCCGCCGGTGTTGATGATCCACGGCGAGGAAGATGCGCGAGTTCCAGTGGCGAAATATACACGGCCGCTGATCCCGGTGTTGCGCGCGCGCTCGGCGAAGCTCGAGACGCGCTTCTTCCCCGGCGAAGGGCACGTCTTCACGCAACGGGCGATGCTCCAAGTCCGTGAAGCGGCGGTGCGATTTTTTCGCGACGCGCTCGGGAGTCGTCGCTGACACGCGCGAAAGGTTTCGCTCCCGCCAGCTACGCTTGGTAGGTTGCTTTTGCGTGATTTTACCTGCCCGCCAAGTTACCCGCCGTGGAAAGTAAACAGCCCGTCGTTTATAACCTCGACGATGTGCCGCGCCCGCCAATGCGGTTCGTCGGCGCAATCCTTTTGCTGCTACCGATTCTGTTCCTGCTCTGGACGTCGTTTTACACGGTGGCAGCGGAGTCTGAAGGCGTGGTGCTGCGCTTCGGCAAGTACCTGACAACGGTGGAACCCGGGCTGCATTTCAAGCTGCCGCTCGGGATCGACGAAGTGACGGTGCTGCCGACGCGCCGACAGTTGAAACTCGAATTCGGTTTCTTCACACGCGGCTATACGGACCCGACGCAGGCGAGCCCGCATCAGATCGAGGAGAAGTCGATGGTGACGGGCGATCTGAATGCCGTGCTGGTGGAATGGGTGGTGCAATATCGGATCGCGGATGCGCGGCAGTATTTGTTCGACGTTCGAAATCCGGGGCAAACGCTGCGCGATCTTTCCGAGGCAGCGATGCGGGAGATGGTCGGCGACCGCACCGTCGATGAGACAATCACGATTGGTCGACAAGACATCGAGGTCGCGGTGTTAACGCGCCTGCAGGAGCTAGCGAAGCTTTACCAACTCGGGCTGCGGATCGATCAGGTGCAACTCAAGAACGTCAATCCGCCCGCGGAAGTGCAGGCTTCATTTAACGAAGTGAATCGCGCACAACAGGATCGCGAGAATGCGATCAACGTGGCGAACGGCGATTACAATCAGGCGGTGCCGAAAGCGCGCGGCGAGGCTGATCAGGCAATTCGCGGCGCGGAAGGTTACCAGTTCAAGCGCGTGAACGAAGCGGAAGGCGACGTTGCTTCTTTCAGCGCGATGCTGGAGCAATATACGAAGGCGCCGGAGATCACGCGGACGCGGCTCTACTTCGAGACGATGGGCGAGGTGATCCCGCAGATGGGCCAGAAAATTATCATCGATGATTCGCTGCGGCAGCTGTTGCCGATTCTACCGCTCTCGACGAAACCGGGAGGCACGCCGTGAAGAATCGCGGCTGTTTTATCGCGGTCGTCGCAGCGGGCGCACTAGCGCTTTTGCTGCTCGTTTTCGGCTCGTTCTACGCGGTCGACCAGACCGAGCAAGTCATCATCACGCAATTCGGCAGGCCCGTTGGTGAACCGATCACGGATCCGGGGCTGCACATGAAGCTGCCGTTCATTCAGGATGTGAACCGGCTCGACAAACGTTTTCTCGAATGGGAGGGCGCGCCGGTCGCGATCCCGACGCGCGACAAGACTTATATCCACGTCGACACTTTCGCGCGGTGGCGCATCGACGAGCCGACGACGTATTTCGTGCGTTTGCGGGATGAACGCAGTGCACAATCGCGGCTCGAGGACATTCTGGGGAGCGAGACGCGGAACGCGATCGCGCGGCACGACCTGATCGAGATCGTGCGGACCGACAAGGGGCGGAAACCGCTGAAAGATGAGAACCTGAAAGCCGGTCCGGTGGGACTCGGCAGCATCGGGAGTTTGCCGCCGATTGAGTTCGGCCGGTCGAAGATCGAGGCCGACATCAAAGCGGCCGCGGCCCTCAAGCTCGCTGAATACGGCATCGAATTGCTCGACGTGCGGATTAAGCGTGTGAACTACAACCCTGACGTGCTGGATCGCATCTACCAACGGATGATCAGTGAGCGAAATCAGATTGCGCAACTTTTCCGATCGGAAGGGCAGGGAGAAGCCGCGCGCATCGCGGGGCAGAAGCAACGCGATTTGAACGAGATCCAGTCGACGGCATATCGCAGGGTGCAGGAAATTCG
>JALYXP010000368.1 GCA_030947045.1 Verrucomicrobiota bacterium
CCTCGGAGCGGTGCTGTACGCGATAGATGCGCACGATCTGCTCCTGACGATAAAGCCAATCGAGAACGCGATAATCGCCCACCCGCAGTTTGCAAAGTCCCGCGAGTTCCTCGGGCATTCCCACCAGACGTCGATGCACCACGACGGGCGCGCTTTCGGCCAGCCAGGCAATCTTGCGCTCTACGCCTGCGCCGATCGTCGAGTCGAGTTGTGCGAGTTGCGCGTCCGTTTTCGAACCTATTTCGACTCGTTAGGCCACGAAATGTGCCGCGGCTTCCACGCTTTGAATTTGCCGGCAACATCTTCCGCCCGAGCCTCGAGCAGTTCGGCCATGATCGGACCGTGCTGCGCGGTGAGCCAGTCCTGCAATTCGTCGAGTGACTCGACCGATGAAAGGACAGAAAAAGGAATCTCAACAGTATCCTTCGGCACGGATCGAAAATATCAGGCGTGCGGCGAAGAGCAATGTGGATGTCGCCTCCGGATTCTATCCGGATCACGTTGTTAGGCGTTTGCTTCACGTTTGCCTTTTTCTTTCAACAGTTCGCCCACGCCGGTTTCCAAACCTGAGAGGTAATCCGCGATGCTCCACGCGAGCTTCTGGCCGTTCGCGGTGAGTTCGATGCCGCTGACCAAGTCGGGCGCGGTTTCGAAGCGGAGTTTGATTTCGCTCGAGAAGGTTTCGTTGAGCGCCTTTTGAATTGCTGCTTGTTGCTCCGTCGGGAGGTCGAACGCGCTCCGCACGACTGCGGGATCGGACGCCGTTTTGAGCGCTTCGCCGAGGCTGGCTTTCGTTTTCGCGTCCAGCGCTTGCAGGCGTCGCAGGAAAACGTCGGCCGTCCGCTCTTCAAGGCTGGCCGTGGCCAGATCGGTCAGCGTCTTTCGCGTGATGGCAAAAACTTCCTCCTGCGTTCGGCGGCTGATCGCCTGGCACAAGTGCTGCGCGTCGTTTCGTAGCGTCTCGCCTCGTTTCGCGCTCAACGCGTCGGCGGCTTTGCGCGCTTCGTCGAGGAGCCGCTCGCGCTCAGCTTTCGCTTCGTCGGTCGCTTTGCTCAGGAGCGCGGCGCGTTGCTCGTCGAACTCATCGTTTTTGTGCTGGAAATCGTCGCGCTCCTTTTTCGCTTCGGCTTTTTTGGCAGCGGCGTCGGCCAGTTCAGCGGCGATCTTTTTCTCGCGGGCGTCGATCGCGTTGAGGATTGGCTTGTAAAGAAAGCGCCTCAACAGCCAGACGAGGATGAGGAAGTTGAGTGCTTGCGCCCCGACGGTGAACCAGTCGATGAGCATGGATTACTTTCCTGCCGCCTGCGCGATGACGTGATTCCAGAATGGATTCGCGAAGATCAAAATCATCGAGACGACGAAGCAATAGATGGCGATGGACTCGATCATGGCCAGGCCCACAAACAACGTCCGGGTGATCGTGGAGGAAGCATCGGGCTGCTGCGCCAGCGAACTCAATGCGGTGGCCACGGCTCGCCCTTCGCCGAGCGCCGGACCGATACTTCCGAAGGCAATCGTCAGGCCGGCGGTAACGATTGAGGCAACTGCGATGACGGTCATGCTGTCCATATTTTGTCCTTTATTTAGGTTGTTGAGCGGGTTCAGGTTTCGGGTCACGCGTGCGAGTGGCCGCCGCGATGTAAACCGTGGCGAGGATGAAGAAGATGTAGGCCTGCACCATTCCGGTCAGCAGGCCGAGCACGGTCATGAGGATGGGAAAGATGAATGGCGTAATCGTGAGCAGTATTCCGATGATCATGACGCCGCTCATCATGTTGCCGAACAGACGGACGGCCAGAGCCAGGGTGCGCGAGAGCTCGCTGATGATGTTGAACGGCAGCATGATCACGGTGGGCTCGATGTAGGATTTTAGGTAGCCCCCCATCCCTTGCTCCTCGATGCCGAAGAGCGGCACGGCTATGAAGACAGATAGCGCCAGCGCCGCAGTGGTGGAAAGTGAGCCAGTCGGCGGCTCGTAACCCGGGATGATGGTGCAGAGCGCGGACACCGCGACGAAGAGAAAGAGCGTGCC
>JALYXP010000376.1 GCA_030947045.1 Verrucomicrobiota bacterium
GCTCTTGCCGGTCGATTCCAGAAATGGATTTGGACGAAGTTTCTGCGCGGCGGCTGTCGTCCAGATGCGCGCGTAGCAGCCGGCTTCGATTGTCTGCCGGTCCCAACGCGGGCTGCAGGCCCAGGAGTATTTCTCTTTCCAATTCTGTCCGGTCGGCTTCGGCAGCGTCTGCTTGTTCCACGGATGGTATGGGCTGAGCGGATTGCCTAACGGGTCCGTCTGATAGTCTTCGCCCTGCCACTCATCGTAATAGGAGCGATCGACAAATTCCTCCATGCCGGCGTTCAGGGCGGTGAACTTTGTTGTCACCAGCTCGCCGTCGATGATTGCGCCCGGTGTCGCCCAGCGTTTCTCGCCCCACTTGTCGCAGTTGGTGTAGGTCGAGTCGTAGGTGTCGGGATCATCCCAGCACCCAGTGTCCGCCATGCTCATCTGACGTCGGCCAACTTGTTTGTAGAGCGGGTTACACGCGTAGAAGAACTCCGTGATATCATCCCAGATCGCGACGACCTTCTTTGAGTAGTCGAAGAACTTCTGCAGCCGCGTGTAGAATTCGTTAAACGTCTGCAAGCTCAACGTCGTGCTCACACCGCCGGGCACGATTGTTTCCGGATGCGGGTATTTGCCCGCGAGGAAGCAGATGCCTTCCCGCGCGACGCGCGTCATGTGCAGTGCTTCAAGGTAGAGCTTGCCCTGTAACGGATTGAGGTCCCGCATCAGGTCGCCCATTGTTTCGTAGCCGTGCCAGTCACGTCCCGGCGCGCGCGTGTTGACCGCGCGATCCCAAATCTCGGGGTTGGTCTGCTTCACCATCAACTCGGAGTAATCTGGGCCCGCGAGAAGGAAGAGATGCAGCGGGTGATCGTAGTTGAACTCGATCGCCAGCATCAGATTGCGCACGATGACGCCGAGCGGCGGCGGCACGACCCCAATCGCCATCTCCAAGGCGAGCGCAGATGTGACGCTGTGCACGCCGCCGCAAACACCGCACGCGCGGCTGGTGATGAAAATCGCATCGCGCGGGTCGCGGCCGATCATGATGACTTCGTAGCCACGGAAGAGCGTGGCCATGGAGTTCGAGGTCAGAACTTTTCGCTCCTGCAGGTCGGTCACCGCGTGAAAAGCAAGCGCGCCGGCGATGCGCGTGACGGGATCGAAGTCGACGTCTTTGATGTAGCCGTTCTTCGCGAGCAGGCTTTTGATCTGCGTCCCAGTGAGCGGCTTCGGACCAGGATTGTACGGCCGCTGCTCGAGTCCGAATTTGTAAGCGGCATCGTCGCGCAGCGACATGCGCCCTTGTTCATCAAAGTCGATCGGCAAATTTTTGAAGCACATAGATTAGATCTTCGAAATCGTTCTCGTTCTCCTCCTCGTCCTCGATTGCCGCAAGAGCGAGGACGAGGAGGAGAACGATGACGAGAATGAGGTCATGATTCGTTAGGCGCCGAGGATCTGGCCCGCATCGGCGAGAGCGCTATCGACCGCGACCAACTCGCCGCGGAGCGCAGTCAATCCGCCGCCGAGCGCGGTCACATGCGAGTCGAGCGGTTTCACGTTATCGCGCACCGCTTTCAATCCGCCGACCAGTCGCGCAAGGTTGCTGTTTTTGCTGCCGCCGGCTTTGTAGAGGTAGTAAGCGACCGCGATCAAATACACGGCGACGACGAGAACAATCACGAGCGCCAGTGCCAGCGTCCAGATCGTGAGAACCGTGAGCATGACCTTATTTATTCGCTGCTAAATCGACCGCCAGACTTCCGACGGCGTCGGCTCCGCCTTTCAAAAGTGTGCTCGCTTCAACCAGCGAACCTGCAGTTTTCAGAGTGTCCTCGAGCGCAGGAACTGCGGCGGTGTTGTTCGCGATGCCGACGCCAGCTTCGAGCATCTCGCGTGTGTAAAGCTCGATTGACTTCGCCGCGATGAGCAGGCGGTGCAGCCAATACAGCGCGACCGGCACGACGACGAAGGTGATGATCGCGAGCGTGATCGCCCAGATCCAATAGTGCACGCTCATGATTGTCCCTTCCGCAACGCGCCGACCGCTGCCGTCAGGTCAGTCACCACTTGCCGCAACCCGCCATCCACCGC
>JALYXP010000398.1 GCA_030947045.1 Verrucomicrobiota bacterium
TTCTTCGCGGCGGTCGCAGCGCAGATGCTGGTGTTCGCGCTCTTCTTCACGCTCAGCATCAGCTATCTTTGGTATAATCTGATCGGCTGCGCTGCTGTTCTCGTTTTCGCCGCGATCTTGCAGAAAACAATCTTCAACCGTGGAGCTGTTGCGCTCTGATCCGGGGAGCGCACGCATCCTGCGTGCTGGCGAGTGCGTTTCGCGCTCGCGAACTTTTCTTCTCAACCGGATTTCCGCCGCGATCTCTCGCGCAAAGGAATCCAAGTTCGCTTCGGCAGAATGCCGAAACCAGCACGGTGAAACCGTGCGCTCCCCGGACACAGACTCGCTTGCTCCACGATGAACTCACCCATCATCTGTTTCGGACAACAGCCGTGTGGGTTTTTTCCGAAGCGATTTCTGTATGCGAAGATTGTCGCCGCACGACGTCTCCAACAGGAGATGGGAGGCGATATTGTCTTCTTCTATCACGATAGCGATCACGATCCGCGGGAGACAAAAACCTTGCTGTGCGAACGCCACACCGGTCGAGAGGACGCGCTGAATTTCCAATTCGCGAACAGGACGCAGAAGCTCTTCTCGCCCCTTTATGTGAAGCGCGTGTTGCCGGAGTGGCAGACGAAAGTGGCAACCCAATTGCCGCAATACATGTCGCGAGAGCTGGTCGATATCTTCAAGGAAATCGCGGCTGCTGACGTCGCGTCATTTTGCCGGCAGATGTATGAACGCATGGGTCTGCTCGAAGGCGTTCGAGTCGAATGCTCGAGTGATCCTGGGTTCAGGAAACGCGCAGTTTCAGTCGACGACTACTTCGTTGATGTGACGTGGGACGGCGAACTCGTCCGTGCCCGCCATCGCGACGGGAAACTGCTGCTGCATAGAGGTGGTGATTCGTTCATCGAGCTGCCACCGACGGACTATGACGCGGCCCAGATCAGCCCCGCGAGAGACGCGCGACTGCGATGGATGCAGTCGGTTATCCATTGCACGCATTACGTCTGCGGGGCAGGCGAGCGCCAGTATTTGAACGAAGCTGACGCGCCTGAAATCACTTTCGTCCCGCGCGATGAAATCGCAGACGCCGCACACGCGTATATTGGCGAATGACCGACGCACGTCCGCTCACGATCGGGATCACCTGCTTCCCGCTTATCGGTGGTAGCGGGATCCTCGCCACCGCGCTCGGCACCGAATTGGCGGCGCGTGGACACGAGGTGCATTTTTTTAGCTACGCGCGCCCGGTGCGCCTCGACGTCAACGCACCGCGCGTTTATTTCCACCAGGTTGAAGTCGGTGAGAACAGCTTGTTCCCGTGTCCCGACTACACGTTACCGCTCGCTGTGCGGATGGCGGAGATCGGCGCGCGCGAACGGCTGGACATTTTCCATGCGCACTATGCGGTGCCGCACGCGATCGCTGCGTTGCTCGCGAAACAAATGATTGGGAACGGCGCGCCGCGCATTGTCACGACGCTGCATGGCACCGACACGACGCTGCTCGGACAACACGCTGACTACCGCCCGGCGATCGAGTTCGCGCTGGAGAACTCCGACGCAGTTACGACGGTCTCGCAGAGCTTGCGCAAGCAAACCGCTGCCACGTTTCGACTCACGCGCGAGATTGAAGTCATCCCCAACTTCTTCACCCCGCAGCCTGCGACGAAGAGCCGCGCGGAGGTTCGGCGCGAGCTCGGCGTCGGTAACGATGAATTTCTCGTCGTGCACATGTCGAACGTGCGGCCGTTAAAGCGGATCGATCTTCTGCTGCAGGTGATCGCCACGAGCAGACGGCGAGAACAACTTCGGTTACTCGTCGTCGCCGGGAGCTTGTTCGATCACTACGCATCTCTGGTCGGAGAACTTGGACTTCGCGAGCGAGTCATCGTGAAGCAGAACGATGCGCGCATCGAAGATTACCTCGAAGCAGCCGATGCCGGCCTCTACACATCAGAGACGGAGAGCTTCGGTCTCAGCATTCTGGAGACGATGTTCGCAGGGAAACCGGTGCTGGCGTTTCGCGTCGGCGGCATTCCGGAGGTGGTCGGCGAGACGGCGCTATTATGCGAATGGAACGACGTTGCGGGTCTTGCAGCGCAGCTCGATCAGCTGATCGACTCGCCTGATGAAGCGCGTCGCATCGGCGAGGCAGGACGAGAACGCGCGCGGCGGAACTTCACCGCCGACCAAGTCGTGTCGCGCTACGAACAGCTGTATCGGCGGCTCGAGGGTTAATTAAGGGGTTGGCGCAGCGGCGGTTGCCGGCTTCTTCTTTGCGGCGGCAGCAGCGGCTAACGTCTCATCGACAGCAGCCGCTTCGGTCGGATGGATCGTGTGGTAGTAGCCGTTCGACTTCGCGAGCTCCGGCTTACGCAGGAGAAGCGTATCGAAACGCTCTCTCGTGCTGAGTTCGTAAACCTTGTCCATCTTGATCGCATCGAACGGGCAGACCTCGACGCAAATCTGACAGCTCATGCAGACCGAGATGTCGATGTCGAATTGCGCCGGATAGAACTGCGGCTTGCCCATGTAATCGGGCTTCTTGTCCACACTTTTGACGATGTAGATGCACTGTGGCGGGCATTCCTTTTCGCAGATTTTGCACGCGACGCAGCGCAAGCCTGCTTCGGGATCGTCACCGTCGAATGGCAGGAAGGGGAAGTTGCGGTAGTTCTCCGGCAGCGGCGAACGCTCCTCCGGATATTGCACTGTGGTCATCCGCTCCTTCACAAAATAGCTGCCGACGAAGTTCCGCGCCGTCACCGCCATTCCCTTCAGTATTCCGCCGCCCATCATGATCGCTTCATCCGGTTAGCGCCTTTCTCCTGTCATTCCGAGCGAAGCCGAGGGACCCCGTTGCAGAACGAACGGTGATACCACGGGGTCCCTCGACTTCGCTCGGGATGACGGCTTGGAGTTCACCGGTCGACCTCTCCCATCACGATGTCGACGCTGCCGAGGATCACCATCAC
>JALYXP010000335.1 GCA_030947045.1 Verrucomicrobiota bacterium
TCGCGGTCCAACGTAATCGGCGGAAAGGTGTCGTAGTGCACGCCGACGAACTTGCTCACTCCCACAAACTCGGCCGCGCGGCAAGCATCCTCGATTCCCATCGTAAAGAAGTCGCCGATGGGGAAGACCGCGAATTGGAGCTTTGGATGATCGCGGAGCAGTTGCATGTCGATGGTCAGCGCGGTGTCGCCTGAGTAGTAGAAGTTCCCGCCACTCGTTTCGACGACGAACCCCGCCGGATTGCCGCCATAGCTACCATCCGGCATTGAGCTGCTATGGATGGCGTTCGTCAGCTTTACGCGTCCGAACGGCATCTTCGCCGCGCCGCCATGGTTCATCCCTTGCACGTTCTTGCAGCCTTGTTTCTCGAACCACGCGGACGGCTCGAACGAGGTGATGATCGTCGCGCCGGTCCGGTCCGCGATCTCCTTCACGTCCGCGACGTGATCCCCGTGGCCATGTGAGACGAGGATGAAATCCGCCGCGATCCTGCTGATGTCGATCTCCTTCGCGAGCGGGTTCGGCTTGATAAATGGATCGAAGAGCAGCGTCTTGCCGCCGGCCTCAATCGCGAAGCAGGCATGTCCGTAGTAGGTAAATTTCATTCGCATAACTTGGGCAGGAACGCGCCCGAGTCACGCTCAGCATCGAACGCCGGCGCCTGCCACAACAGGCGCCGGATGTTGTAACACTTGCGCGAGCTATCTCTGATATCCGCGCGCCCCTGCAGTCGGGGGCAGCGCATTCGAGGCGCGGTTGCGTACGACGGTCGCGTCAGCCGTGTTAATCGCGCCATCCCGATTCACATCGGTGCGGTAGTTCGTCGGGTTAGTCAGTTGACCCGAAACGTTGCGGGTTTGGGTGGCATCGGCCGCGTTAACTGTGCTGTCGCCATTGGTGTCGCCGACCAGGAAACCCATCGTAACACCTGCTGAAGCGAGCACGCCGCCGCCGGTGCTTCCAGCAACGTTCGTCGCGGTTAGTGTTAGTCTTTGCTGGTCGGCTACTCCAGATAGCTCAACTAGCATATCGTTCCCGCTGAAGCTATATCCGGTGACGGTCCCTGAGCCGCCTGTCACCGATGCGCTACCGCCCTGCACGGCGCGATCGAAGTGCAGCACGGCCGTGTAGTTGCCACCCGACAAGCGCGGTTCGACGCCCCCGCCGTTCAGAGGCATCGTGGTGTCGAAGGTTCCGGCGGAGCCGTGCGTCAGGCGCACTGCTGCTCCGACCAGCGCTGGAATAGGTGGTACGGTGGAGCAATCGCCAGGGCCGGCGGTGTTATTCACGAATCCAGAGACGGTGCCGCTGAAGGGCGCCGAAGCGATCGTGCCGGAGGTCGCCGATCCCGTAGTATTCACCACTACGACGAAGTTGTGTCCTGCGGGAACATTGAAGGAGTAGCTGGCCTGACTTACTGTCCGCCCAAGTCCGCTGATACCAGAGTCGCCGAGGTAATTCGCGTCGATCATGGTCGGATCGTAGGTCTGGTCATAGGCCACACTCTCGATGTCCCCGGGGCCGTTGAGACCCGCGTTGATCGTCACCGTGTAGCAACGAGGTGCGCCACTCGAGTTATTGAAGGTGAAGGTCTTGTAGTAGTGGGTGCCGGTGAATCCACCGCCCGGAGCTGCCTTGCCGGAGCAGGTGCTCGGCTGGCCTGTGCGACCCACGCGGTCGGTCTGAGTCGCATCACTCGTGGTGAGCTGGCTACTCGGAATTGCCTGGTCGGGGCCACCCGCACAAGTTGGCACGCTGAATGGGATCGACTTCGTTCCGCCCGCGTAGGTCAGGTTGAGTGACAACGCGACCTGAGTGCCGCAGACGAAGCCGTTCGAAACAGAGATCCTGAACGGCGTGATGTTCGTCGCGCCCGCATCAATGACGAGATCTGGATAGTTTGAGGTCCCCTGATCAATCGTCACTCCAGGAGTCGTCGTCGTCAGCGTAGCAGAGATCGCCTTCTCCGTAGCGCAGCCGTTGTTCTTTAAGCCGAGGTTGACTCTTACGCACTCTCCGCGATTCACGATCTGGTTGTTGTTACCCAGTGAGTCATCGATCGTGAGGCTGGCAGCGTCGAGCTTCGATCCACCGGCGATGGTGAAGTTCTGGTAAACTGTTCCTCCGCCGGGCGGGATCACAGTCGCGGAAGCTGGCGACGCAGTAGCGCAGTTGCGAGCCGGGTCTGCCGCGGTCGCGGTATAGCTACCAGCAGGGACAAGGATGGTGTAGACGCCGGCCGCGTTCGTCGCGCCTGCGTAGCCGTTATTCAAGGTCACCGTCACCCCAGAAATAGGAGCACCTGTCTCCGCCGAGGAGACAATGCCGGTTACTGTGCCGTAGAGATTTGCGGCCGAGGCGCAGGAGCCGAACTTGTAGGAAGCGATGCGCGTGGACCAGTTGAACTGCCCGTTATTCGGGAGGTATTCGTTGGTGTAGAAGAAGGTGCATTGGTCGATAGGATCGAGCGTCATCGCGCTGTAATCGCCCCAACGATTCCCGCCGCCTAGCTGCACGCCAAGGCCGGGCTGCATTTCAACTTCAGCGCCCATTGTGTTAACCGGGTCAGTAGCCAGTCGGCCGGTCAGGTAAATGCCGGGTTTGACGGTTGTGCTCGACTTGCTATACCCGAGCGCCATGTTGCCGTCCTTATCCATCGAGATCGACGGCATCCAGCGGTAATCGGTATCGGGATCAAAGGTGCCGGATTGGAAAAGCGTCGGCTGCGTCGCCGAGCTTCCCGCGTTTCTGAATTCAAACCACTCGACCGCTCCGTGTGCGGGCGTGGTCGCGCTGCCGACGGAGGGCCCGCTTACGACTAACGATTCCTGCGGCGCGGCTTGTGTGCCTTGATTGCGATAAGCAAGGCGATACATGAGGTGCCCCGCAATGTTGTCGAGGTAGTCCACGCCTGTGGCAGGTGCAGGCTGGGGCACGCAGTCGCGACCGTTGCTGTTATTAACGCAAGGTGCGCTGCCAATGCCGCCAGGGATTTGCCCGCGAGTCAAAACGATAGTCGGAGCTGGATCCCACGTGACCATCACGCGATAGGAGTCGGTGAGATCGTCGGCTGCTTCGTTAGGGCCGAGGAGAAACTCTGCCTCGCCCGGAGCCGGAGGAGTAAGACTGTCTAGATCGGCGGGGAGAAATCCATATTCGAGCCCAAGGTCCGAGCTCTGCATTCGGGCGGGAAGGCCATAGATCATTTTCTGGCGCTCGAAAACGTAGATGCGGCCGGTAGTGAACGTGCCAGAGGTAGCGTTGAACACATGCGTGCTCATGTAGTAGCCATCAGGCCAAACCGCGGTATGCGGGTAGTCGACGAAGTTAACTGGGTCAGTGACGAAGTCGTAGAGGTAGTATTCGCCAGTAGCATCGGAAGTGGTCGAGACGGCGAAGCACTGGTGCGAGTAGCTGGTCTGTCCGGCTCCGACTACGAACTGCGAAAGGACCCAGCGGCCCGAGAGAATATCGTAGGAGACAACCGGGTCACCGTCGTTATGCGAGGCGCAGACGCCGCCTAGCGCGCGGAAGAGCGTGTTACCCGCGGCCGGACCATACTGGAGCGCACCAGTGTTCTTGTTGAAGACGGCAAAGCTCGTGTTGTTCCATTGCACGTACTGGGTCGCGCCGACGCGGCCATTTACGTCCGGCGGATTGCTGGATGGGCTGAAGCCAGCGAGCCCTGCGCCGACGCCTAGGAAG